>JAGWMU010000240.1 GCA_028873095.1 Pseudomonadota bacterium
AAGATCAACGAGCACATTCACGACATCGTGGAACTGGTGAAGGAACACCTGGCCTCGTTCCTGGACGTTTACGGCATCACGTTGAACGATGCCAAGGTACTGATCCTGCCGAAGGACGAACGCATGCGCGAGCTCATTTCCCTGCGCGCCTTCGGCTTGTCGGAGCTGGATGCCGTGCGTTACTACGTTGCGCTGAAGATGGCGGAAAAGGGTCTGGTGTCCGCACCGAACATGGCGGTGGGCCAGCCGTTCTCCATCGGCGGCCACACGATGGGCACGTTTGCGGTGCCGGGAGCGGTCTGACATCGTTCACGCAGGTGGCCGTGCCGGAGAAGGCGCGGCCCTGCATTCTGCCAAGGGCAATTCATGGTACTGAAATCAACCCCCAATCCGGTCGACGACGCCGGTCCGGCCAAGCAGGCCCTGTCCAACCTGTTCTACGGATGGGGATACAACTTCTATCGCCGCGAAAACCAGTTGCGCGCCGACGACCTGCTGATCCGCAGCAAGCTCAGCGAACTGCTGGGGCAGTGCCGAGCCCATCTTGGCGCGTTGGAGGCCGCGTTCCGGCGCGAACATCTGCCGCCGCCGACGCGCGAGCACCCCTTCCCGGATTCGGCAGCCGTTGCCAATGCGCAGGCGCTGCAGCGTTTGCAGCGCGACATCGAGGATCTGGAAACGACGGTTCGCACGGCACCGGTACCGGAGATGGATCGCATTCACCAGCGGCACCGCGATGAGCGCGAGACGCTCGAGACGCTGGTTGCCGTCGACAGCGACATGGTGCGGGCTGTCCTCGGACTGCACGACGCCATGGCCCATCTCGACGATGGCGCGACAGCGGCGGCCCTGGGCGCGAGCGCGATGAAAGCCAGCGGCATCGGTGCCATATGGAAGCGTCGAGAGCAGGCGCTTTCAGTGCTGACCGGAATGGGGGCACTTCCCTGAGCTGTCGACAAGGCGGAGCCTCGATGCCGTGAACCACTGCCGTGTCGTGCGGGCACCTCGGATGACGGCACCGCGCGCCGCCCGCGGCGGGAACGCCGATGCCGTATCGGTGGTCAGACCCGCGGGCCCGACTTTGTCAGAGACTTCTGGCGTCGCCGCGTCGCCGCGTCGCGCCACGGCAACTCACGGGAAATGCGGCAGCTTTCCAATGATCTACGTTACCCAATAAGGACAAACCCAATGAAGTATCGAGTCATGCAACTGGCTGCGGCGATTGCGCTGGCCCTCGCCGCCGGGACGGCCGCCGCCAGCGGGGCGAACGACGTCACCCGCGCCACCCTCGACAACGGCCTGCGCGTGGTGATCGTGCGCGACACGCTGGCGCCGGTGGTGACCACCGAGATCAATTACCTGGTCGGTTCGGACGAGGTGCCGGACGGGTTTCCGGGCACGGCGCATGCGGTGGAGCACATGATGTTCCGCGGCAGTCCGGGGCTGTCGAAGGACCAGCTGGCGGCGATCGCGGCGAACATGGGCGGCGCGTTCAACGCCGACACCACGCAGGGCGTGACGCAGTATTACTTCGTGGCGCCGGCGCAGGACCTGGACGTGGCGCTGCATGTGCAGAGCCTGCGCATGCGCGGGGTGGACATGGATCCGGCGGCGTGGGCGAAGGAGCGCGGCGCGATCGAGCAGGAGGTGTCGCGCGACCTGTCCAATCCGTCGTACAAGTTCTACGAGCAGCTGCAGGCGCAGCTGTTCGGGGGCACGCCTTATGCGCATACCGCGCTGGGTACGCGCGCCTCGTTCGACAAGACCACGGCGGCGATGCTCAAGCAGTTCCACGACCGCTGGTATGCGCCGAACAACGCGATCCTGGTGATCGCCGGCGACGTCGATCCGGCGGCCACGCTGGCGACGGTGAAGGCCGATTTCGGCGACATCGCGCGCAAGACCCTGCCGGCGCGGCCCGCGTTCGCGTTCAAGCCGGTGCAGGCGAAGACCATCACCTTGCCCACCGACAGCCCGTACGGTTCGGTGTACCTGGGCTACCGCATGCCGGGCACGCTGTCGAAGGACTACGCCACCGCCACGGTGCTGGCCAGTGCGCTGGCGTCGCAGCGCGCGGCGCTGTTCGGCATGGGCATGGACGGCACCGCGCTGTACGGCACCTTCGGCGCCAACCTGATGCCGCAGGCCGGTTTCGGCATGGCGGTGG
>JAGWMU010000084.1 GCA_028873095.1 Pseudomonadota bacterium
CAGCTCGCGCTCGTCGTCGGTCAGCACCGCCTTGGCGCTGGCCAGTGCCGACGGCACCAGTTCGTCCACCGACAGCCCGCAGCGCTGGATGCATTTGGTGATGTTCTGCACCGCCGCCGCCGCGCCGGTGACCAGGTGCACGTTCGCCTCCAGCCGCACCCCGCTCATGCCGACCGGCGAACGGATGCCGTCCTGGCCGTCGATGCGGTATTCCTGCGACTCCTTGTAGAGCACCTTGCGATCGGCCGGGATCGCCACCGCGCTGGCCGCTTCCAGCACCTGGTCCAGGTCGCCCGCGGTCACCTCGCGGTCGCGGATCGCGGCGTTGCCATGCGAATTGCGGGTTTCCAGGTGGCTGCCCGAGATCGACGCATACACCGAGCGAATGTCGCAGCCGGCCATCAGTTCGGCCTCTTCCACCGCGCGCTGGATCGAGTGCACGGTCGACTCGATGTCGACCACCGAACCGCGCTTCATGCCGCGCGACACATGCGTGCCGATGCCGATCACGGTGATCGGTTCGCCCGGTTCGTACTCGCCGACGATCGCCACCACTTTCGAGGTGCCGATATCGAGGCCTACCACCAGCTGTTTGTCGTTGCGCGGTTTCATAGGGAGATCATCATGTTCGGGGCGAGCCTCCAGCGTGGGGGGCGGCCGACGGCTGCGGCCAACGCACGGCAAATCCATTGGTGTAACGAAGGTCGGCATAGCTGAAAGCGTCGTCGTGGCCGGCCATCAACTGCGGATAGACGGCGAGGAAACGCTGCAACCGCTGGCTGGCCTGAGCGCGGTCGCCGATCACGATCTGCGCGCCGCCGGCGGTGGCCACGCTCCAGCTGCCGCGTTCGGTGAGCACGACCCCGGTGATCTGCAAATGGGTGGCGGCAAACGCCTTGCGGACCTGCGCGTAGAAGCCCACCACCTCGGCCAATCTCGCATCCGGTCCCTGCAGGTGCGGCAGCGTGCCGTCGCTGTAGCCTCCCGGCACGTCGAACACCACGCCCTGCCGGCTGATCAGCTGCCGGTCGTTCCAGCGGGCGAACGGGTGGAGCTCGTGGACGCGCAGCAGCAAGGTGTCGGGCCAGCGTTTGCTGGCCTCCACCGAACGGACCCAGGGCAGTGCGGCAACCGCCTGCTGCACGGCAACCAGGTCAAGCGCGAAGAAACCCTTGCCCAGGCGCGGCATCACGGCGGCGCGGATCTGCGCCGCGCTCACATGCTTGAACTCGGCCTGCACGGTCAGCCGGGTCACCGGCCAGCGGTCGGCCGCAAACCATCCGCGCAGCACGCCGACGATCGGCAGCATCACCAGGGCGATGGCCAGACACCAGGCGGCGGGGCGGATGACTCCTCTCACGGTGCGCCTCCTGCGGAGTCGCGGGAACGGGAAACGGGGGCTGGGGAACCGGCGGTATCGGGCGCGTCGGCAGTCGCCGGCATGGACGACGCATGCGGAGCGGAGTCATCGGCGCGCCCGGGACTCGGCGGTCCCCGTTCCCCGTTCCCCGTTCCCCGCCCCCGGTCGAAGCTCGTTTCCAGGATGCGCCAGCACAGTTCCGGGTAATCGATGCCGGCCGCCGCGGCGGCCTTCGGCACCAGCGAATGCGAGGTCATGCCCGGCGCCGTGTTCACTTCCAGCAGCCAGTTCCTGCCGTGGCGGTCGCGCATCACGTCGACGCGTCCCCAGCCGCTGCAGGCCAGCGCGTCGAACGCGGCCAGGGCCAGCCGGCGCATCTCCTGCTCGGCGGCGCCGCTCAGGCCCGGGCAGATGTACCGGGTGTCTTCGGCGACGTATTTGGCGTTGTAGTCGTAGAAGGCGCCCTGCGGCACGATGTGGATGCTCGGCAGCACCTCGCGGCCGAGGATCGCGACCGTCAGCTCGTCGCCCTCGATCAGCGTTTCCATCAGCAGATCGCCCGGGTATTTCGCGGCCAGGGTCACCGCGGCGTCCAGATCCCGTTCCGCGAATACGCGGGTCACGCCCACGCTGGAACCTTCGCAGGCGGGCTTCACGATCAGCGGAAACCCGACCTGTCGCGCCGCCGCGTGCACATCCGCGCCGCGCGGCAGCGCGGCGAACTTCGGCGTCGGCAGGCCCAGCGACTGCCACACCCGCTTGGCGCGGGTCTTGTCCATCGACAGCGCGGAACCGAGCACGCCCGAGCCGGTGTAAGGCACGTTGAGCGACTCCAGCGCGCCCTGCAACACGCCGTCCTCGCCGCCGCCGTGCTGGCCGTGCAGGATATTGAACACGCGGGCGAAGTGGCCGGCGCGCAGCGCGTCGAGCAGCGCCGGGATGCCGTCGATCGCATGCGCGTCGATGCCACGCGCGACGAGCGCGGCCAACACGTTGCGGCCGGAATCGAGCGACACCTCGCGCTCGGCCGAACTGCCGCCCATCACCACGGCGACCCGGCCGAATTGCGCCGGGTCGAGGATCCTGTCCGGTTTCGTCATCTGCTCGCTCATGGCTTGTTGGTCCTCAGCTGGCCGGCGTGCGCCAGTTCCAGCGCAGCCGCACCGATGTCGCCCGCGCCGAGCAGCAACAGCAGATCGCCGTCGCGCAGCAGTGCCGGCAAGGTGTCCTTCAATTCGCGCGGATGCTCGATCAGCACCGGATCGACCTTGCCGCGCGCGCGCACCGCCCGCGCCAGCGCATGGCCGTCGGCACCGGCAATCGGCGCCTCGCCGGCCGGATAGACGTCGGTCAGCACCAGCACGTCGACCTCGGCCAGCACGTTGGCGAAGTCGTCCAGCAGGTCGCGCGTGCGGCTGTAGCGGTGCGGCTGGAATCCGACCACCAGCCGACGCCGCGGCCAGCCGCCGCGCGCCGCCGCGAACACCGCCGCCAGCTCGCGCGGGTGATGGCCATAGTCGTCGATCAGCAGCGCCGTGCCCTGGTCCAGGGCGATTTCGCCGCGCGCATGGAAGCGCCGGCCGACGCCCTGGAAGTGCGCCAGCGCGCGGGCGATCGCCGCGGCCTCGACGCCGAGCTGCCAGCCGATCGTGGCGGCGGCAAGCGCATTGAGCACGTTGTGCCGACCCGGCAGATTGAGCATCACCGGCAGCGGCTCGGCACGGCCGGGCAGGACGAGATCGAAGCGCATCTCGAAACCCTGCTGGCTGAGGTTCAGCGCCCGCACGTCGGCGTCCTGCGCCTCGATGCCGTAGGTCATCACGCGGCGCGGCGTGGACCGCGCCAGCTCGGCGACTTCCGCATCGTCGATGCACAGCACGGCCAGGCCGTAGAACGGCAACCGGTGCAGGAAATCGGCGAACGCCTTTTTCACCTTCGCATAATCGCCGCCGTAGTTGTCCAGATGATCGGCGTCGATGTTGGTGACCACCGCGATCACCGGCGACAGCAGCAGGAACGAGCCGTCCGATTCGTCCGCCTCGGCGACCAGATACTGCCCGGTGCCGAGCCGCGCATTCGCCCCGGCCGCGTTCAGCTGGCCGCCGATCACGAAGGTCGGGTCGTAGCCGGCCTCGGCCAGCACGCTGGCGGTGAGGCTGGTGGTGGTGGTCTTGCCGTGGGTGCCGGCGATCGCCACGCCGCGGCGGAACCGCATCAGTTCGCCCAGCATCTCCGCGCGCGGAATGACCGGAATGCGCGCGGCGCGGGCGGCGACCAGCTCCGGGTTGTCCTCCCTGATCGCGCTCGAGGTCACCACCACGTCGGCATCGCCGACGTGTTCGGCGGCATGCCCGACATGCACGTCGATGCCCAGCTGCAGCAGCCGCTGCGCGGTCGACGAGTTGGCGCGGTCGGAGCCCGATACGGCATAGCCGAGGTTGTGCAGCACCTCGGCGATGCCGCTCATGCCGACGCCGCCGATGCCGATGAAGTGCACCCGGCGGAACGTGCTCATCAGATCCTCGTGCGCAGCGAGCCTCTTCATGCGGCCACCTCCAGGCATGCGGCGGCGATGGCTTGCGCCGCGTCGGGTTTGGCCAGGGCACGGGCCGCGACCGCCATCGAAAGCAGCCTTGCGCGATCGCCCAGCAGCGTTTCCAGGCGCTGCGCCAACGGTTGTGCGTCCAGGTCGTTCTCCGGGATCAATTCGGCCGCACCCGCGGCAACCAGCGTCTCGGCATTGCGGGTCTGGTGGTCGTCCACCGCGTGCGGAAACGGCACCAGCAGCGCGCCGAGTCCCGCCGCCGCAAGCTCCGCCAAGGTCAGTGCGCCGGCCCGGCACAGCGCCAGGTCGGCCCAGGCGTAGCTGGCCGCCATGTCGTCGATGAACGCCACGACCCGGGCCTCGACGCCGGCTTCGGCATACGCCTCGCGCGCCTCGTCCAGGCCACGGCGGCCGCATTGGTGCAGCACCTCGGGACGCTGCATCGGCGCCAGCCGCGCCAGTGCCTGCGGTACGGCCAGATTCAGCGCGCGCGCGCCGAGACTGCCGCCCAGCACCAGCAGGCGCGGCCGGCCGCCGCGGTCGCTCATCCGCTGCAGCGGCGCGGGCAGTGCCGCAATCGTGGCGCGCACCGGATTGCCCACCCACTCGGCACGCGGCAGCGCATCGGCGAAACCGCTCAACACGCGCCTGGCGATGCCCGCCAGGCGGCGATTGGTGAACCCGGCCACGCGGTTCTGCTCATGCACCAGCAGCGGCCGTCGCAACAACCACGCGGCAAGCCCGCCGGGACCGGCCACGTAGCCGCCCATCGACAGCACGCTGCGCGGCTTCACCTTGTGCAACACCAGCAACGAGGCGGACAGCGCGCGCAGCAGCATCAGCGGCGCCAGCAGCCGGGTGCGCAGGCCCTTGCCGCGCAGGCCGCCCACGGCGACGCTGTGCAACTCGATCTGGTGCGCCGGCACCACCGTGCTCTCCATGCCGCCCGCGGCGCCGAGCCAGACCACCGGCACCCCTTGCGTGCGCAGGGATTCGGCCACCGCCAGGCCGGGGAAGATGTGGCCGCCGGTACCGCCGGCCATGATCATCACGGGCGCCTGGCGTACCGTGTTCATGCGGCCACCGCCTCGCGCGGCGTCGCCGCGACGTCCACTGCAGCCACCGTCGATGCCGGCATGCGCGTGGCCATCTGCCGCGCATCGATGGCGCGGTTGACCTCGAACGTGGCGCGCAGCAGCACGCCGACCATCGCGCAGGTCAGCACCATCGACGAGCCGCCGTAGCTGATCAGCGGCAAGGTCAGGCCCTTGGTCGGCAAGGCGCCGAGGTTGACGCCGACCGACACGATCGCCTGCATCGCCAGCATCAACGAGGTGCCGAACGCGATGTAACCGGCGAAGCGCTGGCCGATTTCGACGCCTTTCAGGCCGAGGTACAGCCCGCGCCCGACCGCCAGCGCGAACAGTCCGATCACCAGCACGATGCCGGCCAGCCCGAGTTCCTCGCCGATCACGGCGAAGATGAAGTCGGTATGCGCCTCCGGCAGATACGACAGCTTCAGCACGCTCGACCCCAGTCCGACGCCCGTCCATTCGCCGCGGCCGATCGCCATCAGCGACTGGGTCAGCTGGAAGCCGTCGTTGAACGGATCTTTCCACGGGTCCATGAACGAGGTCAGCCGCTTGATGCGGTAGCTTTCGCCGGTCGCCGCGACGTACAGCAGCGGCATCAGCGGCAGCCCCATCAGGAACAGGAAGATCGGCCGTGCGCCGCCCAGCCAGACCATCGCGATGGTCACCGCGATCACCAGCGTGGCCGAACCGAAATCCGGCTGCGCCAGCAGCAGCAGCACGATGATGCCGGCCACCGCGATCGGCTTGATCAGGCCGAGAAAGCGCGTCTCCACGCTCTCGCGATGGCGCACCAGGTAGCTGGCGACATACACCACCAGGATCAGCTTCACCGCCTCGACCGGCTGGAACGAGGTCACCAGCAGATTCAGCCAGCGCCGCGCGCCGTTGATGCGCATGCCCAGGTGCGGCACGAACACCGCCAGCAGGATGGCGAACGCCAGCAGCATCAGCTGGAATGCGTACTTCTCGAACAGCTTCAGTTCGGTGCGCATCGCCATGCCGGCCGCCAGCAGGCCCAGCCCGAGAAAGACCAGGTGCCTCTTGAGGAAGTAGAACGCACCCAGATGTTCGCTGTCGGCCACCGAGATCGAGCTGGAGGCCACCATCACCACGCCGACGCTGGCCAGCCCGATCAGCGCGAGCAGCAACGGCAGATCGTAGCTGCCGCGCGGCCCCTGCCGACGCTTCGCCTGGGTGGTGTCGAAGCCGAACATCAGCGCACCTTCAACGTGGCAAGACCGACCAGCACCAGCACCACGCTGATGATCCAGAAGCGCACGATCACCCGTGGCTCAGGCCAGCCTTTCAGCTCGAAGTGGTGATGGATCGGCGCCATCCGGAAGACGCGCCTGCCGGTCAGCTTGAAGCTCGCCACCTGCAGCATCACCGACACCGTCTCCATCACGAACACGCCGCCCATCACGATCAGCACGATCTCCTGGCGCACGATCACCGCGATCGCCGCCAGCGCGGCGCCGATCGCCAGCGCCCCGACATCGCCCATGAACACCTGCGCCGGATAGGTGTTGAACCACAGGAAACCGAGCCCGGCGCCGGACAGCGCGCCGCAGAAGATCGACAGCTCGCCGGCACCCGGAATCGAGGGAATCCCGAGGTATTCGGAAAACACCTTGTTGCCGGCCACGTACGCGAAGATGCCCAGTGCGCCGGAGACCAGCACGGTCGGCATGATCGCCAGCCCGTCCAGTCCGTCGGTGAGGTTCACCGCGTTGGAGAAGCCGACGATCATGAAATAGGCCAGCAGCACGAAGCCCGGGCCCAGCGGCAACACCACCTGCTTGAACAGCGGCACATACAGTGCCGTATCCGCGGGCAACGTGGCGGTGTGGAACAGGAACCACGCCGCGACGAGACCGAACAGCGACTGCCAGAAATACTTCCAGCGCGAGGCCAGTCCGCGGCTGTCCTTCAGCACCAGCTTCTTGTAGTCGTCGTAGAAGCCGATCACGCCGAACGCGACCAGCACGGCCATCACCACCCACACGTAGCGATTGTGCAGGTCCGCCCACAACAAGGTGGCGATGATGACCGCGAGCAGGATCATCACGCCGCCCATGGTCGGCGTCCCCGCCTTGATCAGATGGGTCTGTGGCCCGTCGCTGCGGACCACCTGACCGGCCTTCATCGCGGCCAGCCTGTTGATGATCGGCGGACCGAGCAGCAGCGACATCGCCAACGCGGTCAGCGCGGCCATGATCGTGCGGAACGTGATGTACTGGAACAGATGCATCGCAGCGAAGTGCCGCGCCATCCAGTCCGCGAGTTCAAACAGCATCGGATGCCCCCTCGTTGTCCCGGTCGGCGCTGGACGCATGATTTGCGAGCGCGGCCGCCACCTGCTCCATCGCGGCCGAGCGCGAACCCTTGATCAGGCAGGTGACGCCGCCATGCAGGTCCGCCTGCAGCGCGGCGATCAATGCGGCCTTGTCGGCGTAGTGCCTGCCTTGCGCGCCGAATGCCTCGACCGTGGCGGCACTGAGCGGACCCACCGCAAACAGCCGGTCGACGCCGTGCTCGCGCGCGCGCCGGCCGATGTCCGCATGCAGCGCGCGCGCGTCGCTGCCCAGCTCGGCCATGTCGCCGAGCACCAGCCAGCGCTCGCCCCGGGCCAACAGCAAGGTGTCGATCGCCGCAGCCATCGAACCGGGGTTGGCGTTGTAGCTGTCGTCGATCAGGGTCCAGCCACCGGCCATCGCTTCGCGCCGGAGCCGGCCGGCCACGCCCGGCACCTGCTCCAGCCCGGCGACGATCCTGTCCAGCGGCACCGCCAGCGCCACGCCGACCGATGCGGCGGCCAGCGCGTTGGCGATGTTGTGGCGGCCCGGCAATGGCAGCGACACTTCGGCGTCGCCGATCGGCGTGCTGAGCACGAAGCGCGAGCCGTCCACGCGCAGCTCGAGGATGTCAGCGCCGACATCGGCGCGATGATCCAGCCCGAAGCGCAAAGTCTTGCGTGTGCCCGCCAGTCCACTGAAGAAACTGGCGAATCCGTCGTCGGCATTGATGATCGCGATGCCGTCGCTCGGAAGCGCCTGGTACAGCGCACCCTTGGTTTCCGCCACGCCCTCGATGCTGCCCATGCGCTCAAGATGCGCCGGTGCGATGAGCGTGACGAGGCCGATGTCGGGCCGCGCGATGGCGGCCAGGTAGGCGATGTCGCCGGGTTTGCCGGCGCCCATTTCCAGCACCGCGAATTCCGTGTCCTGCGGCATGCCCAGCAAGGCCAGCGGCAGGCCCAGTTCGTTGTTCTGGTTGCCGCTGCTCGCATGCGTCCGGCCCTGCCTCGACAGGATCGACGCCGTCAGCGTCTTGACCGTGGTCTTGCCGTTGGAGCCGGTGATGCCGATCACGCGGACGTTGCGCTGCGCGCGCACGGCGCTGGCCAGATCGCCCAGCGCCAGCGCGCTGTCATTCACCAGCACCTGCGGCAACGGGCTGTCGATCCTGCGCGTCACCAGGGCGGCCACCGCGCCGCGCGCGGCGGCCTGGTCCAGGTAATCGTGACCGTCCACCCGTTCGCCCTTGATCGCGACGAACAGGTCGCCCGGCTTCAGCTTGCGGGTATCGATGGCGACCCCGACAGCCTCGGCGTCGACGCCGAGCAGGTGGCCATGGGTCCACACGGCGATGGTGCTCAGCCGCATCATGCGCGCGGCTCCCGGGCCATCCGTTCGAGCGCCGCGTGCGCCACCGCCAGGTCGTCGAACGGGCGCTTGCCGGTGGCGCCGTCCTGATAGGTCTCGTGGCCCTTGCCGGCGATCAGCACGACGTCGCCGGACCGCGCGAGCTGCAACGCGCGGCCGATCGCCTTTGCACGATCGCGTTCGACCGCCGGCGGTGGCGCACCCATGCCGGCGGCGATCTGCGCCACGATGGCATCGCCATCCTCGCCACGCGGGTTGTCGTCGGTGACGATCGCGACATCCGCCAGCCGCGCCGCGATCGCACCCATCAACGGGCGCTTGCCGGCATCACGCTCGCCGCCACAGCCGAACACGCAGACCAGGCGGCCGGCGCAATGCGCGCGCAACGCGGTCAGCGCCTGTTCCAGCGCATCGGGCGTATGGGCGTAATCGACCACCACCAGCGGCAGGCCGTGCAGGCCGCCGAGCCGGCTCATGCGCCCGTTGACCGGCTGCAAATTCTCGAGCGCGGCCACGATGCGCCCGAACGGCTCGCCCAGTGCCCCCAGGCACCCCGCCACGGTGAGCAGGTTGGCCACGTTGAAGCGGCCCAGCAGATGACTGCCCAGCCTGCATGTGCCCCATGGCGTGCGCAGCTGGAATTGAAGCCCTTCGGCCGAGGTGACGATGCCGCCGGCGACAATTTCCGCCGCACCGGCGTCGGCCATGCTGACGCGCAATGCGCGCACGCCGCCCGGCAGTCGAGCCGCCAGGCTGGCGCCAAACGCATCGTCGATATTGATCACGGCGGTCTGCAGTCCGGGCCAGGCGAACAGCTTCGCCTTGGCCGCGCCGTAGGCTTCCATGCTGCCGTGATAGTCCAGGTGATCGCGGGTGAGATTGGTGAACGCCGCCACCTCGAAATCCACCGCGGCCACCCGCCCCTGCTCCAGCGCGTGCGACGATACCTCCATCGCCACATGGCTGGCACCGGCATCGCGAAAATCCGCCAGCAATGCCTGCACCGTCACCGCGTCGGGCGTGGTGCGGTCGCCATCGCGAAGCTGGCCGTGCAGGCCGGCACCGAGCGTGCCGATGGTGGCCGCCCGATGCCCCAGGCAGGTCAATGCCTGGGCCAGCAATTGCACGCAGGAGGTCTTGCCGTTGGTACCGGTGATGCCGATGATGCGCATCGCTTCGGCCGGGCGATCGTAGAAGCGCGCGGCGATTTCGCCGACCCGGTCATGCAGGCCGTCGATCCACAACAGCGGCACGTCGAGTGGCGCCACGTCGAACGCCGGCGCTTCGGCCAGCACCACCTGGGCGCCGCGCCGCGCCGCACCCGCGGCAAACTCGATGCCATGGCCATGCGTGCCGCGCAGCGCAAAAAAGGCATCGCCGCGCTGCACCTGGCGCGAATCCAGGGTCAGCCCGGACACCACGATGCGGCCGACACCCGGCGTGGCGGCAACCTGCGCGTCGGCGATGCCCAGCAGCAGCTGGTCGAGGTGGCCGGTACTCATGGCGTGCCCCCGTCAAGCGGCGCTTCGTCAAGCGGCGCATCGGCCGGCGGCTGGCTGCCGGCCAGCCCGCCGGCCCCCTGCAACGGGCCGCCGACATACCAGCGGCCTATGTTGTCCGGCGGCACGTCGAGCAGGCGCAGCGCACCGTCCATCACTTTGGCGAACACCGGCGCGGCAACCACGCCGCCGTAGTAGCTGCCCTTGCGGGGATTGTCGATCACCACCACGCCGACCATGCGCGGGTTGCTTGCCGGCACCATGCCGGCGAACGCCGCGGTGTAGTCGCTTTTGGCATAACCGCCGGCGTCGGCCTTGTGCGCCGTGCCGGTCTTGCCGGCCACGCTGTAGTTGGCGATGCGCGCCTGCGGGGCGGTGCTGCCCGGACCGGTCACCGTTTCCATCATCCGGATCAGCTGATGCGCCACCTCCGGGGCGATGATCTGCCTGGGCGGATTGTCGTCGCCCTTGATGAAGCTCGGATCGTGCATCACGCCGCCGTCGGCGATGGTGGCGTAGGCATTGGCCAGTTGCAGTACGGTCACGTTGATACCGTAGCCGTAGCCCATGATGGCCTTCTCCAGCGGGCGCCAGTCACGGCCGATCTTCAGGTAGCCGGAAGCCTCGCCGGGAAATCCGCTGTTGGTGCTGTTGCCGAAGCCGAACGCGCGATAGGTGTCGTACATCAGCTTGGTATCGAGCGACATCGCGATGTGCGCGGCACCGACGTTGGAGGACTTGGTGATCACGCCGGTGGGCGTGAGCACGCCCCAGTTGTGGGTGTCGTGGATGTCATGGCCCTGGAAGAACCAGTGCCCGCCGGTGGTGTCGATCAGCGGGCTGGTGGGGGTGTACTGCCCACTGGACAGGGCGGCGGCCATCAGCACCGGCTTGATGGTGGAGCCCGGCTCCAGCACGTCGGTCATCGCACGATTGCGCCGCGAGGAGGCGGTGCTGGTGCCGATCGCGTTGGGGTTGTAGGTGGGCATGTTGACCATGGCCAGCACCTCGCCCGTTTTCACGTCGAGGATCACCATCGAGGCCGAGTCGGCCTCGGACTTCTCCACTGCATTCTTCAGCTCGCTGTAAGCGAGGAACTGGATGCGCCGGTCGATGCTGAGCGTGAGGTTGTGGCCCGGCTTGGGCGCGCGGATCTGTTCGACGTCCTCGACGATGTGGCCCTTGTTGTCGCGGATCACCCGCTTTTTGCCGGGTTTGCCGGACAGCCAGTCGTCAAACGCCAGCTCCAGGCCCTCCTGGCCGTGATCGTCGATGTTGGTGAAGCCCAGCACGTGCGCGGTGACTTCACCCGAGGGGTAATAGCGGCGGTACTCGCGCTGGCCATTGACGCCGGGGATGCCCAGGTCGAGCACGGCCTGGGCCGCCTCGGGACTCATCTGGCGCTTGAGGTAGGTGAACTCGCGGTTGGCGCGCTGCTCGAGATACGTGCGCAGCTGGTCGGCCGTCGTGCCCAGCGCCGCCGCAAGGGCGGGCAACTGGTCGTCGTTCTCCAGCACCTGCGACGGCACCGCGGTGATCGAGACCATCGGCGTGGAGACGGCCAGCGGCTCGCCGTTGCGATCGAAGATCGTGCCGCGCGAGACCGGGATCGGCACCTCGCGCAGGAAGCGCGCATCGCCCTGCTGCTG
>JAGWMU010000085.1 GCA_028873095.1 Pseudomonadota bacterium
GTACGCCATTCCTTGGCCATCTCGACCGCGGCGCGGGTGAGGTTGGCGCTGTACTTGGACAGCTTTTCCTCGAACAGTTCGAACAGCGTGAACGCGTCGGCGGTGGCGCCGGCAAACCCGCCGATCACGTCGCCCTTGCCGAGCCGGCGAACCTTGCACGCGTTGGCCTTCATCACCGTGTTGCCCAGCGTGACCTGGCCGTCGCTGCCGATCACCACGCGGCCCTCGCGGCGCACGCAGACGATGGTGGTGGCGTGAAATGCTTCCATGGAAAACTCCGCGTGCGGTGAATGCGCCCATAGGTGGGGCCGCGCCGGCGCGAATCCAAGCCTCAGCGGCGGTTCCACAGCAGCACCGCGGCGGCGGCCACCACGCACCACACCAGCAGCGCGCCGGCCAGCGCCGGCACCAGGCGCAGCCGGTCGACCAGCCAGTACAGCGCCAGCAGGTAGGCCAGATACGGCACCACCGCCCACATGCCGAACACGATGGTGGCCTTGAGTTCGGCGGTGCCGCGGGTACTGCCGACGATGTAATGGGCCATCAGCGCGAAGGTGGGAAACAGCGGCAGCAGCCCGGCGATGTAGAAGTTGCGGGTGCGCGCCAGCAGCCCGATCAACAGGACCATCAGCGCGCCGACCAGGGATTTCGCGATCAGGTTCATGCGGTCGTCTGCCGGATGGCGGTCATTTGCGACGCGCCCGCGGGTGCGCGGCATCGTAGACCTTGGCCAGGTGCTGGAAATCGAGGTGGGTGTAAATCTGCGTGGTGGCGATGTCGGCGTGGCCGAGCAGCTCCTGCACCGCGCGCAGGTCGCCGGAGGATTCCAGCATGTGGCTGGCGAAGGTGTGGCGCAGCAGATGCGGATGGATGTGCTTCGGGATGCTTTGCTGCAGCGCCAGCGTCTTCAGGCGCAGCTGCACCGTGCGCGGGTTGATCGGCGCGCCGCCGCGGCCGCGGAAGATCGGGCTGCCGGCCTGCATGCCGGTTTCCGCGCCCAGCGCGCGCAGCGCGGCGATCGCGTGGCGGCCGACCGGCACGATGCGGGTCTTGCTGCCTTTGCCGAGCACGCGCACTTCGCCGCCGTCCAGATCCAGATCGAGCCAGCGCAGGCCGACCAGTTCGGACAGGCGCAGGCCGCTGGAATAGAACAGCTCCAGCATCGCGCGATCGCGCACGGCCAGTTTGCCGCCGCTGTCGGTTTCGACCAGGGCGCCGGCTTCGTCCACGTCCAGCACCTGCGGCAGTTTGCGGCGCACTTTCGGGCCGCGCACGCCAAGCAGCGGGTCGTGCGCCAGCAGGCCTTCGCGGTTGAGCTGGCGGAACAGGCTGCGGCAGGAGGACAGCAGGCGCTGCAGGCTCTTCGGCGCCAGGCCGGCGCGGTGTTCGGCGGCGATGAACGTGCGCATCAGGTTGGCGTCGAGCGCGTCGAACGAGGCCAGCTGCTGCGCCTGCATGAAACGCAGCAGCTTGGCCAGGTCGCGGCGGTAGGCGGCGACCGTATGCCCCGATGCGTGCCGCTCGCCGGCAAGGCGGGCGAGCCAGTCGTCGATCCGGGATGCGGGCGATTTTTTCACAGCCTCTCAGGACATGTCCCGCGAACGAGCCAGCGCGGCGGTGATCGTCGCGGCGATCATCTTCAGGAACAGCGTGCCCATGCCGGGCTGGAAGCGGTCCGGATCGCCGCTGCCGATCGCCAGCATGCCGGCGTCGCCCAGGCGCATCATCGCGACCGAGCGGATCGTCGCGGCCTTCGCGCCGAACAGGCGGTCGAGCTTGTCGGCGGACAGCCGTCCGGATACCGGTTCGTTCTGGTGCAGGAAGTCGGCGAATTCGGGCAGCGCGTCGGGGCCGCCGGCGATCTGTTGCAGCCAGTCGGTGCGCGGCATTTGCGGTTGATCGCCGAACAGCACCAGGCGAACCTCCTCGGTGTGGAAATCGGCGCTGAGCTTGGCGATCACGCTGCGCGCGGTCACCTCCATGGTGCTGGCGCGCAGCAGGGCCACGGTGAGCGAATGCACCCGCTCCATCAGCCGCTCGTTCTCGGCGGCGATCGCGATCAGCTCCGCCAGGCGGCGCTCCAGTTCGGCGTTCCGCTCGCGCAGGCTGTGCAGCTGGTACGTCGCCAGCGAAGCCACCGGGCCCTGCTCGCGCGGCATCGTCAGTTGGGCGGCCAGCTCCGGATATTCGGTAAGGAACTGCGGATGGTGCTTCAGGTAGGCAGCGACCACGCGGGCCTGGGTGGCGTCGTCGAGTAGAGTGGCGGTCATGCGCGAATGTCCCCGAAACGATGGGCGGCGTGCGGAAAAGACGCGCCCTGCAGCTGGAGTGTGCGATGGACGCGCGCGCGCTTCAACCCGAATTTCCATGCGGGACGGCGGGAGCCGCCCATTCGCCCTCGAAAACGAACGCGGCCGGCCCGGTCATCCACAGGGATCGGCCGGGGCCGGCCCAGTCGATCCGCAGCGTGCCGCCGGGCAAGTCCACCTGCACGCGGTCGTCGACTTCGCCGCGCTGGTGCAGCACCGCCATCGCGGCGCAGGCCCCGGTGCCGCAGGCCTGCGTCCAGCCGGCCCCGCGTTCGTGCACGCGCAGCCGGAGGTGGCCGCGATCGAGCAACTGCACGAAACCGGCGTTGGCACCCTGCGGAAAACGTTCGTGGCCGGACAGCTGCGGGCCCAGCCGCTGCAGCCCGGCGGCGGCCAGATCGGAAACCGCCACCACCGCATGCGGGTTGCCCATCGAGACGGCGCCGATCTCCAGCGTGTCGCCGCCCACGTCGATGCGGTAGCGGTCGGCCGCGTGCCCGGCGGAGAACGGGATCCGCGCCGGCGCGAAGAGCGGCTCGCCCATGTCCACCGTGACCTCGTTCGCGCCCAGCAGGCGCACGGTCACCGCGCCGGACGGACTCTCGATCCGCGCGCTGCCGCCGAGCGGCAGCGCCCCGGCGCGATGCAGCCATGCGGCCACGCAGCGCACGCCGTTGCCGCACTGCCCCGACGGCGTGCCATCGGCATTCCAGATGCCGTAGTAGAACGCGCAGGACGGGTCGCGCGCGGGTTCCACGCTCAGCAACTGGTCGAAGCCCACGCCGGTGTGGCGGTCGCCCAGCGCGCGGATCTGCGCGGGGTCCAGCGGGAAGCCGTCATGCCGGCAGTCCAGCACGACGAAGTCGTTGCCGATGCCGTGCATTTTCGAGAAGCGCAGGGACATGCTCGGCGCCGCCGGTCAGGGCTGGCTGCCTGACGGCGCGGCGCTGCTGGCGGCCGCCGCCGGCGCGGCCGGTGCGGTGGCCGCTGCGGGCCGGGTCGGCAGCACCAGCGGGCCCTTCTGGCCACAGCCGGCCAGCAGGGTGGCCATCAGGCAAAACGGCAGCAACAGGAGCGATCGGCGCATGGCAGGATTCCATTGGGACGGCAGCAGTATAGGAGCCTGCCGGGCTTTGGTGGTCGAGGCCGACGGCACAGCCCGGCCGACCATGGTCCGGCAGGTTTCCGGCGACGACGGCGCGTCCGCCGCCGTTATGATGCACCGGCAGGTCGCGCACCGGCGCGGCGAGGAGACAGGCAGTGGATTGGGCTACATGGTTGCGCATGCCGATGACCGTGCTGCTGGTGCTGGCGGCGGTGTCGCTGCTGGTCGCGTTGGTGCAGTTGGTCCTGCTGCGGCAGCATCTGCTGGGCGGTCGCCGGTTCGCCGCCGGCTGGCGCGCGCTGCTGTGTCTGCTCGCCCTGGCGCTGGCCCTGCTGCTGGGCGGCACCGGCTATGCGCTGCGCGGCTACCGGCTGCTCGGCGAGGAAGCCCCGGTGGTCGAGATCGATGCGCGCATCCTCTCGCCGCAGCACTGGGCGCTGACCCTCGACTGGCCCGACGGCAGCACGCAGCACGTGCAATTGTCCGGCGACGACTGGCGGCTCGAGGCGGTCGTGCTGAAATGGAAACTGCCGGCGCTGCTGGCCGGCGTGCCGCCGCTGTACCGGCTCGACCGGCTGTCCGGCCGCTACGACGATCCCGCGCAGGAACGGCAGGCGCCGCGCACGGTGATCGGCTTCGACCAGGCCGGCGCATTTGACCTGTTGAACCTGAAGCGGCGCTATCCGCAATGGCTGCCTGAAGTGGACACCATCTACGGCAGCGGTGCCTTCCTGCCGCTGGTCGACCAGGGCCACTACACGGTCAGCCTGATGCGCACCGGCGCCCTGGTGGCCAGGCCGGACGAGGCTACGCGGCGGAAAATCGGGCAGTCGCTGGGCGGGTGAGGGATGCCCCCTGGCCTGGCGCCAGCGGTTTCTCGTACCGCCATCCATCCGCACCGTCTTCGTAGTAGCCCTCCAGAAAGCCGGTGCGCCGGTAACCCTGCCGCTCGTAGAGGGCGATCGCTGCGGTGTTGTCGGCGCGCACCTCCAGCCGCAGCATGCGGCAGCGGCGCCGGTGGGCGGCGGCTTCGACGGCTTCGACCAGGGCGGTGCCGATGCCCTTGCCGCGGGCGTCGGGCTGGGTGGCCAGCGAGTACAGCCGCGCCACGGCGCTGCCCTTGCGAAAGAACAGCACGGCGCTGCCGAGGAAGTGGCGGTGGTCGGCGCTCGCCACCAGCACCCGGGCGGAGTCGCTGTCGAGATGGCGGCGGTATTGCGCGCGGCTCAGGCGGTCGCTGTCGAAGGTGCGCTGCTCCAGCGACACCAGGTCGTCGAGGTCGGAGGCTTCGGCGCGACGAACGCGTACGTTGGCGGTGGCGGGCGGTGGCTGCATGCTTTGCTCGGTTCCGGCGCGCTGTGTGTCGCGACGGATGGAAAAACGGAACGGCACGCGCGGACTCTAGCAGTGTGTCGGACTCGATCGGCCAACCCGCATTCATTCGGGCTTCAGCGCCCCGGCTTGTGCGGCGCCGGCCCTGTGCCAAACTGCGCGCCTTGCATGCGCCGTCCGCCGAGGCGGGCAATCCTGTCATAGCCGCATTGTCCGAGAGGTGTCATGGCCCGTCTGGTCATCGTTGTCGAAAAAGCCTCGGACTGGGGCTCGTACTACCCGTCCGTCGACGTGATGAGCGCGATGGACTACCTGCGCACGCCGGTGGGCGGCGACGAGGAGCGCACGCATGTGCTCAACCTGTGCCGCAGCTACAAGTACCTGGGCACCGGCTATTACGTGTCGCTGCTGGCCGAGGCGCGCGGGCATCGGGTGATGCCTTCGGTGCGCACGGTCAACGACCTGCGCCGGCGCTCGCTGTACGGCCTGGACATCGAGGATCTCAACCAGAAACTGATCCACTTCCTTCCCGCCGGCGGCCGCGACACCACCGATTTCGGCATCCTGGTGTACTTCGGCGTGACCGCCTACCCGGCCTTGCAGGACCTGGCGCGGCAGGTGTTCGAAATGTTTCCCTGCCCGCTGCTGCGGATCGAGTTCGAGCGCGATCGCGTGTGGCAGGTCAGCGCGATCAAGCCGGTCGGGCTGCAGACGCTGGACGATGCGCAGGAGGATGCGTTCGCCGAGGAGCTCGACCGTTTCTCCAGGAAGCTGTGGCGCAAGCCGCGCACGCGCAAGATGTACCGCTACGACATGGCCATGCTGGTGGACGAGAAGGAGGCGATGCCGCCGTCGAACAAGAAGGCGCTGAAGGCTTTCATCGCCGCCGGCAAGGAGCTGGGCATCGAGGTCGACACGATCGGCAAGAACGATTACCAGCGCCTTGCCGAGTACGACGGCCTGTTCATCCGCGAGACCACCGCCAGCGACAACCACACCTACCGTTTCTCCCATCGGGCGGAGAAGGAAGGCATGGTGGTGATCGACGATCCCAGCTCGATCCTGCGCTGCACCAACAAGATCTTCCTGAACGACCTGATGGTATCGCGCAAGCTGGCGGTGCCGCGCACCGAGATCCTGTACCGCGACGACGCCAAGGGCATGAAGGACGTCGTCGCCAAGCTCGGTTTCCCGCTGGTGCTGAAGATTCCCGACGGCTCGTTCTCGCGCGGGGTGGTCAAGGTCGAGAGCGAACAGGCACTGGAACAGGCCGCCAGCAGCCTGTTCCAGCACAGCTCGCTGCTGCTGGCGCAGGAGTACGTCTACACCGAGTTCGACTGGCGCATCGGCGTGCTCAACCGCGAGCCGCTGTACGCGTGCAAGTACTACATGTCGCGTGGCCACTGGCAGATCTACAACCATGGCGCCAAGGGCACGGCGAAAACCGGCGGCTTCGAGACGATCGCGGTGCGCGATGCGCCGGCCGAAGTGGTCAAGCTGGCGTTGAAGGCCACCCAGCCGATCGGCGACGGCCTGTACGGTGTCGACCTGAAGCAGGCCGGCGACAGGCCGGTGGTGATCGAGGTCAACGACAACCCGTCGATCGATGCGGGCGTGGAAGACGCCCATCTCGGCGACGAGTTGTACCGGCGCATCATGCAGGAGTTTCTGCGCCGGATGGAGCGCAAGCGGCAGGGAACGGTCGGCCGCGCGAACGCTGCCCAGCCGATGCCCTGAAAGCGTTGTCCGGCCGGGCAGGCGCGCGCCGGGCTCAATGCCACGCGGCGTGGCGCGGCGCGCGGCGCCGCGGCGTGAGCCACGCGCGCAACAGCGCCGGTTTCAGTCCCAGCAAGACGATCAGCGGCGCACCGGCCAGCCAGAACCCCGGCGTCCAGCCGAGCAGCGCGGTGTGCGGCGGTACCAGGGTGGTCAGCAGCAGCATGCCGCCGAGCAGCCATAGCAGGGCGGCGCCGAACAGGCGTCGGTGAAATGCGGAAGGCGGGGTTTGCGGGCGCATGTGACGGTCCGTTCGAGGGATGACGCCGGCAGTCTGCAGCGTCGCCATCTCATGGCCTGCGACCGGCGCAGCCTGCGGTGTGCGGCGGTCGCGGTCTGTAGAATGGACGTCCATCGCGCCACTGGCGCAGCACCCACCCGGGAGTCCGCATGAAACCAGCCCAGTTCGCCGTATTCGGCCATCCCATCGCGCACAGCCTGTCGCCGCAGATCCATCAGGCGTTCGCGCGACAGTTCGGCATCGAGCTGGACTATCGGGCCATCGATGCGGCGCCGGCCGGATTCGCGGCGGCGGTACGCGGGTTTTTTGCCGAAGGCGGCGTTGGCGCCAACGTCACGCTGCCGCACAAGGCGGCGGCGTTCGCGCTGGCGGATCAGCGCAGCACGGCGGCCACGCGCGCCGGCAGTGCGAACGTGCTGACCCGGCTGGCGGACGGCCGGCTGGCGGCGCACAACACCGACGGCGCCGGGATGGTGCGCGACCTCACCGAGCGCCACCGGGTGGATCTGCGCGGTCACGACGCGCTGCTGCTAGGGGCCGGCGGCGCGGCGCACGGCGTGGTGTGGAGCCTTCTCGATGCCGGCGTGGAATCCCTGACCATCGTCAACCGTTCGGCGGCCGCGGCCGATGCGCTGGCCGACGCGATCGGCGAGCCGGCGCGGGTGCATACCCGCTACTGGCAGGACCTGCCCGGCATCGGCAGTTTCGATCTGATCGTCAACGCCACCTCGGCCGGCGTGCTCGGCGCATCGCTGCAGCTGCCGTTCTCGCTGGCCGGCGCCCGTGCGCTGTGCTACGACCTGTCCTACGGCGCCGCCGCCGCCGGTTTCCTGGCCTGGGCGAAAACGGCGGGCGCGCGGTTCGCGTTCGACGGGCTCGGCATGCTGGTGGAAACCGCCGCCGACGCATTCGAACTGTGGCACGGCAGGCGACCGGACACCGAGCCGGTCTATCAGTCGTTGCGGACACGGTGACGGCGCTGGCTGCGCAGGCGAGTCGAGAGGAGTGAGACAGGAGCCGAGGTGGGGAACGCCGTCACCCGCTTCTCACCTCTGCCGCTCACCCACTTCTGTTTCGAGCAGGTACTCGTCCTTCAGCCGCACGTATTGATCGGCGGAGTAATGCAGCTGCTCGATCTGGCGGTCGCTGAGCAGGCGCACGAACTTCGCCGGGTTGCCCAGCCACAGCTCGCGCTCGCCGACCACCTTGCCCGGCGCGATCACGCTGCCCGCCCCGACGAAGCCGTATTTCCGGATCACCGCGCCGTCGAGCAAGGTGGCATGCATGCCGATCAGGCAGTAGTCCTCGATGGTGCAGGCGTGCACCACGGCGGCATGGCCGACCGTCACGCCGGCGCCGATCAGGCAGGGGAAACCGCCCGGCGAATACGGCCCGTCGTGGGTGACGTGCACGATGCTGCCGTCCTGGATGTTGCTGCGCGCGCCGACGCGAATGCGGTGCACGTCGCCGCGCAGCACCACGCCGGGCCAGATCGAGACATCGTCGCCGAGCACCACGTCGCCGATGACGGTGGCGGCCGGGTCCACGTAGACGCGTTCGCCGAGGGTGGGCAGCACGCCCTTGTAGCTGCGCAAGTGATTCATCCGTGCATTCTATTGATCCGGCCCGCCAATGCGATATATCAGCCATTCGTTCCGGGCGTGGCGAAACGCACGCGGGGAATGGCGATGGATGGCCCCGGCTTCGAGGCGCGAAGGACCAGGGCCGGAAGACTGTTCGCGGGCCGGAGCGACAGGCGCCTGTCGGGCCGTTGATCGGCCGGCCGCGTGCCGTGCTTGATTTCGGCCGGCCGCGTTGCCACGCTGGCGGCCTTCGAGGAGATTCCATGAACCACGACAACCCGCTGCTGGCCGACGATGTCCTGCCGGCGTTTTCCCGGATCCGCCCCGAACAGGTGGCGCCGGCGATCGATGAGCTGCTGGCCGACTACCGCGACGCCATCGACGCGCTCACCGCACCGGCGGCGCCGCGCGATTTCGCCACCGTGATGCTGACCCAGGAACGCCTGGAACAGCGGCTGGCCCGCGCCTGGGCGCCGGTCAGCCATCTGCATTCGGTGGCCGACAACGAGGCATTGCGCGCGGCGTACGGCCCGGCCGAGGAGGCGCTCACCGAGCACGCGATCGAGCTGGGTCAGAACCGCGCGCTGTACGCCGCCGTGCAGGCAGTGGCCGATGCGCCGGAGTTCGTGCGGCTGCCGCGTCCCGAACGGGCGCTGGTCGAGCATGCGCTGCGCGACTTCAGGCTGTCCGGCGTGGCGCTGGAGGAACCGGCGCGCACGCGCTTTCGCGAGATCGGGGTGGAGCTCTCGCGGCTTTCCACCGAATTTTCCAACGCCGTGCTCGACGCCAGCGAGGCATGGCACGAGCACGTCACCGACGAGCGCGACCTGGCCGGCATTCCCGAGTCCGGCCGCGCGGTGCTGCGCCAGTATGCGGTGGACCAGGACCTGGACGGCTATCTGGTCACGCTGAAACAGCCCAGCGTGCAGGCCGTGCTGAACTACGCCGACAATCGCGGCCTGCGCGAGCGGGTGTACTGGGCGTATCAGACCCGTGCTTCCGACCAGGGGCCGGACGCGGGCAAGTTCGACAATTCCGCGCGCATCGAGAAGATCATGGCGCTGCGCCACGAAGCCGCGCAGCTGCTCGGCTTCGCCAATGCGGCCGAGGAATCGCTGGCGACCAAGATGGCCGGCTCGCCGACCGAGGTGATGGAGTTCCTGCACGATCTGGCCGCGCGCGCCAGGCCGGTCGCCCAGCGGGAATTGGCCGCCTTGCGCGAGTTCGCCCGTGCCGAGCTCAAGCTCGACAACCTCGAATCCTGGGATGTCGGCTACGCGTCCGAGAAGCTCCGCCAGCAGCAGTACGCGCTGGACGAGGAACAGCTCAAGCCGTACTTTCCGCTGCCGGCGGTGATCGACGGCTTGTTCGGCCTCGCCGGCCGGCTCTACGGCATCGCCCTCGCCCCGCGCGAAGGGGTCGACGTCTGGCATCCGGACGTGCGCTATTACGACGTGCGCGATGCCGATGGCCGCGTGTTCGCCGGCGCCTATGTCGATCTGTACGCGCGCAACGGCAAGCGCGGCGGCGCCTGGATGGACGTCTGCCGCGCCCGTTTCGACGACGGCGCGCAGCTGCAGCTGCCGGTGGCTTTCCTCACCTGCAACTTCGCGCCGCCGACCGAAGGCAGGCCGGCGCTGCTCACGCACGACGACGTGCTCACCCTGTTCCACGAATTCGGCCATGGCCTGCACCACCTGCTGACGGAAATCGCGCTGCCTTCGATCGGCGGCATCGACGGCGTCGAGTGGGACGCGGTGGAGCTGCCCAGCCAGTTCATGGAGAACTTCGGCTGGAACCGCGAGGCGCTGGACCTGTTCGCGCGCCATTACCAGACCGGCGAGAAGCTGCCGGACGAACTGTTCCGGCGCATGCTGGCCGCGCGGCATTTCCACGCCGGCCTGTTCCTGGTGCGGCAACTGGAATTCGCACTGTTCGATTTCCTGCTGCACCTTGAATACGATCCCGCGGCAGGCGCCCGTCCGCTCGCCGTGCTGGACGAGGTGCGCAAGCAGGTCGCGGTGCTGCATCCGCCGGCCTGGCAGCGCTTTCCGCACGGCTTCAGCCACGTTTTCGCCGGCGGCTATGCGGCCGGCTACTACAGCTACCTGTGGGCGGAGCTGCTGTCCGCCGACGCGTTCGGCGAGTTCGAGGAGCGGTCCGCGGAACAGGGAAGCGTGATCGACCGCACCACCGGCGAGCGTTTCCGCCGCGAAGTGCTGGCCGTCGGCGCCAGCCGCCCCGCACTGGAAAGCTTCATCGCGTTTCGCGGTCGCAGGCCCGAACCGGAGGCGCTGTTGCGCAGTCACGGGCTGGCTTGACGGTTTGTCGCGATCCGGAACCGCTCAGCTCGTGTTCCCTGGCTGCACCACCAGCCGATCCCGCTCGATGATCCGTCGAAAGGCCGGATTCGTGGTTGCCCAATCTACGATATCCACCCGCCACGGCAATTCCGAATCCGCGAAAGCATCGGCCAGCATGGCGCCTTGCCCGAGGCTCAGCGGTTCGGTGGTGATGATCGCCAGGTCAAGATCGGAATAAGGCTTGGCCGTACCTTTTGCACGCGAGCCGAACGCCCATACTTCGTAGCCCGCGGCGTGCTGCTGCAGGATGTTCCGCACGATGGCCCAGTGTTGCGGCTGCATGTCGAGCTTCGGTTCAACCATGTCGCGACTCGAGCGCGAGCAGCAATGCGCGTGCATCTTTCACGAAAGCGAGGCTGCCCGCATAGACCTGTCGTGCCTTGGCGCGGTCGTAGGTGTGTGCGGTGATGTTGCGCATGCGCCGATAGACGAACCACGCCTCGACGTCGGCGACCAGGCCTTTCTCGCCGGCTGCGCGGATCAGGTCGCGGAAGCTGCTTTCGTCCACTTCGGCAGGGCTCGCGGCTTCCAGTTCCAGCTGCCGGCGGATCATCTTGATGCCGAGCTCGTAGACGAACTCGAAGTTCTGGATCACGCCGGCGATGATCGTGTTCTGCAGTGCCTGCGGCTGCCGAGCAAACCAGCCGGTTTGCTCGACGATCGCAATGCTTTCCTCCAGCGAGGTCAGGGCGTTGCGCAGCGCGGTGAGGTCGAGTTTTTCCGTCATGACGGTGTTTCCGGGGAAGCATCCTTGGGAAGATGATTGCGGCATGCCGACAGCCCGGCAAGTCTTGATACGGCAGAACGCTTTCCACATGACGAAAAAAAGCCCGCCGAAGCGGGCTTTTTCAGATCAACTCAAGTCCGGGTGGACTCAGGCAACCTGAACTTCCTCAGCCTGCAGGCCTTTCTGGCCCTTGGTGACGGTGAACGTGACGCGCTGACCTTCCTGCAGGGACTTGAAGCCCGTGCCCTGGATCGCGCGGAAATGCACGAACAGGTCATCACCGCTTTCCGGCGTGATGAAGCCAAAACCCTTGGCGTCGTTGAACCACTTGACTG
>JAGWMU010000086.1 GCA_028873095.1 Pseudomonadota bacterium
GACCAGATGCTCGTTCAGCGCCAGCTGGGCCAGATCGCCCTCGGTGCCGGCGATGTTCTGCGGCAGATCGTCGATATCGGCGCGCAGGGCAGTCGGGTCAAGCTTGCGCAGTCCGGCCACTTCGGCGATGTAGCTGTCCCACAGGCCATCCATCCAGTAGCTGTCGGCTTCCTTCGACTGGGCCGAGGCATGGTCGAGTATGTACGGCTCGGCCGCACTCTTGAACTGGCCGACGCGGAACAAGTGCACGTCGACGCCGAGCTTGTCGAGCAGGCCCTTGTAGAACAGGCGGTAGTTGGCCAGTCCGGTGATCATCACGCCGCCCTGCGGATCGAGCAGCAGGCGGTCGGCGTGCGCGGCCAGGTAGTACTGGCCCTGATCGAGGTTGGCGGCCCATGCGAGCACCGGCTTGCCGGTCGCCCGGAAACGATCCAGCGCCGCGCCGACCTCGCGCAACGCGGCAAAACCGCCGCCCTGCAGCTCACCCGGCAGCAGCAGGATGCGGGTGATGCGCTTGTCCCGTGCCGCCGCGTCGATCGCGCCGGCCAGATCGCGCAGCTGCACCTGCTTCGGTCCATGGCCGGACAGGCTGTCCATCGCACGCTGCAACGGATCGGCGCTGTACTGTTCGACCAGCGCACCGGCGGGATTGATCACCAGCACGCTGTCGTTCTGGATCGTACGCCGCATGCGGCTGCCGGCTATCCCGCCGACGATCAGCAGCAACAGCACGAACAGCACGCTGAAAAACACCAGGTTGACGATCACCAGCCGGCACAGGTTGATGCCCCGTCCGACCGTGTACAGAAAGGCTCCGAACCCGGAACCGGAGCGACGTGGCGGCAGAGGTGGCGGCATGCGTGTTTTTCCGGACTGACGGTGAGTGGTGTGGCGTTGCACTAGCCTACCCGGTTCAGGCCGGCGCGGTCATGCGCTGGCCGAGCGGGCGCCAGCGCTGCTTCCAGGCATTGCGCCAGAACCGCACAAACAGCATCACGGCCGCCACGCTGAGGCCGGCGATCAGGCCGATCCACATCCCGCGCGCGCCCATGCCATGGTGGAACGCGAGCCACCAGCCCACCGGCATGCCGATGACCCAGTACGCGAACAGGGTGATCGCCATCGGCACGCGGGTGTCCTTCAGGCCGCGCAGCGCGCCGTTGGCGGCGACCTGGATGCCGTCGGAGAACTGGAACAGCCCGGCCAGCATGATCAGCTGCGCCGCCAGGGCGATCACCCGGGGGTCGCGGGTGTACAGCGCGGCGATGAAATGCGGCAGGCCCAGCATCAGCACCGCCGAGAACAGCTGCGTGGCGAGGGTCAGGCCGATCCCGCAGAACCCGGCGTAGCGCACGCCGCGCTCGTCGCCGCGGCCCACCGCATTGCCGACCCGCACGGTGATCGCCATCGCCAAGCCGAGCGGAATCATGAAAAACAGCGAGGCGATGTTGATCGCCACCTGATGGCTGGCGATCGCGTCCTCGCCCAGCGTGCTGATGATCAGCGCCGCCGCCACGAACAACCCGGCCTCGGCCAGCAGGGTCACCGCCATCGGCAGGCCGATGTGCACCAGTGCGCCGATGCGGCGCAGGTCCGGCCACTCGAAATGATCGAACAGGCCCAGCCCGCGGTAATGGCGCCGCAGGATCACGTAGGTGCCGAACGCCAGCATCTCCAGCCACAGCACGATCGCGGTGGCCACGCCGCAGCCGTGCGCGCCCTGCGGCGGGATGCCCAGCTTGCCGAACATCAGCACGTACCCCAGCGGCACCAGCAGCACCAGCCCGCCGAGGCTGAAGTACATCGACGGCCGGGTCAGCGACAGGCCTTCGGACAACCCGCGCAGCGCGAAATAACTGGTCAACGCCGGTGCGCCCCAGCTGATCGCCAGCAGGAACCGCTGCACGTCGTGACGCAGGCTCGCCGTCACCCCGATCGCATCGATCAGCGGCGCCGCGTGGCGCACCGCGAACCACAGCAGCATGCCCATGCCCCAGGCCAGCCACAACGCCTGGCGAAACACCGCGCCCACCTCGTGCCGCCGGCCGGCGCCGTCGAGCTGTGCCACCGACGGCGGCACCGCCATCATCATGCCGATGCCGCTGACGATCGCCAGCGACCAGATGCTGGCGCCCACCGCCACCGCACCCAGCACGTGCGCGCTGACGTGACCGGCGAGTACCGCATCGATCACATTGCTGCCGACCGCGGCCAGCTGGGCCAGTATCAACGGCAAGGCAAGGCGCACAGTGGCACGCATCTCGCGCGCCAGGTGGGCACGCTCGGGACGTAACGACTTCATCGGCAGGCCGGCTCCAGGGCCGGACATTCTACAACTGGCGCGCCGGCACCGCCGATCGCCCCGCCGGGCTTGCCCAATGCCGGCGACAGCGCGTTTTGCACAGCGTCACGGACCTGTCAAGACGCCTGTCGAAACTTTGACACTCCGGTGAACAATGCCCGAGATGGATTTGCATGTCATTGATACAAATGAATTTTTTTGAATGTTCAAAACTTCGTCAAGTTGTGGTGAAAGGCGCCACGGCACGCCTCGGGGAACGCCTTCCCCGTGGTATCCACAGACTTATCCACAAATCTTGTGGATAAGCGAAAAATCATCAGGAAGTGAGCAGCTTATGCCCGACTCCTCGATTGTCGGGGAGCTGGCGGGCGCAACTGCATCCGCGGCGGCACTTAGTGCCGACAGCGCGTCGGCTCGCTGGGCTGCAGAGACGGCACGGTTACACTGGCCCGTCACGAGGTAACCATGCCCACCGTCCTTCGCGTCGCCCTGCCGCTGCCCCTGCCGACCCTGTTCGACTACCTGCCGCCCGCCGTGGGCGAGGCGCAGGCGGGAAGCCGGGTGCTGGTGCCGTTTGGCCGCGGCAAGCTGGTGGGCATCGTGGTGACGCCGGACGCCGAGGCCGCTGTCGACGGCCATCGGCTGAAGCAGGCCGTCCGCCTGCTCGACGCCACCGCGCTGCTCGACCCCGAACTGATGCGCACGCTGGCCTGGGCCGCCGACTACTGGCTGGGCGCGCCGGGCGAGGCCTATGCCAACGCCCTGCCGCTGGCCCTGCGCGAACCCCGGCCGCTGCCGGCGATCGACGAGGAGTACTGGTCGCTCAGCGTCGCCGGCCACAGCGCCCGCGATGCCGGCAGCCGGCGCGGCGGCAGCCTGGCATTGCTGGCGGCGCTCGCCGACGGCCCGCTGAGTGCGCAGCAGCTGACCGCGCGCCTGCCCGGCTGGCGCGCGGCCGCCCGCCGGCTGTCCGGCACCGGCCTGCTGGAGCGCAGCGAACGGCCGCCGGCCGAGCGCATCCGGCCCGCCTCGCTGGCGCCGCCCCTCAGCGCAGAGCAGCAGCTCGCGGTCGCTGCGGTCGGCGACCGCCTGGGCACCTACCAGCCGTTCCTGCTCGACGGCGTCACCGGCAGCGGCAAGACCGAGGTTTACCTGGCGCTGATCGAACAGGTGCTGGCGCAGGGTCGGCAGGCGTTGTTGCTGGTACCGGAAATCGGCCTCGCGCCGCAGACCGTGCACCGCCTGCGCGAACGCCTCGGCGTGCTGGTCGAAGTGCTGCACTCCGGCCTGTCCGAGGGCGATCGCGCCCGCGCCTGGCTGCGCGCCCGCAGCGGCCGCGCCAGGGTGATCCTGGGCACCCGCTCGGCCGTGTTCACGCCGCTGCCGCAGGCCGGCTTGATCATCGTCGACGAGGAACACGACAGCGCCTACAAGCAGCAGGAGGGCTTCCGCTATCACGCCCGCGACCTGGCGCTGGTGCGCGCCCGCGCCCTGGGCGTGCCGGTGCTGCTGGGTTCGGGCACGCCCTCGCTGGAATCGCTGGCGAATGCCGAATCCGGCCGTTACCGCACCCTGCACCTGCGCGCCCGCCCCGGCGCGACCCGGCCGCCGCAGGTGCAGATCATCGACATGCGCGCGCAGCGGCTGGAGCATGGCCTGTCGCCGGCGCTGCTGGCCGCGGTCGCGCAGACGCTGGCGCGCGGCGAACAGGTGCTGGTGTTCCGCAACCGCCGCGGCTATGCACCGGTGCTGTTGTGCCACGGCTGCGGTTGGCATGCCGAATGCCCCCGCTGCGAACGGCCGCTGACCCTGCATGCCGGCCGCCGCCAGTTGGTCTGCCACCACTGCGACTTTCGCCAGCGTATGCCGGCCGCCTGCCCCGGCTGCGGTGCCGGCGACCTGAAACCGCAGGGCCAGGGCACCGAGCGGCTGGAAGAGGCGCTGGTCGCGCGATTCCCGCAGGTGCCGGTGCTGCGCGTGGACCGCGAAACCACGCGCCGCCGCGACTCCTTCGAGCAACTGCTGGACAGCCTGAAGGACGACCAGCCGGCGATCCTGGTCGGCACCCAGATGCTGGCCAAGGGCCACGACCTGCCCAACCTCACCCTGGTGGCGATCGTGAGTGTGGACGAGGGCCTGCACAGCGTGGATTTTCGCGCCGGCGAGCGGCTGGCGCAGCTGGTGGTGCAGGTTGCCGGGCGCGCCGGACGCGCGCGCAAACCCGGCCTGGTACTGCTGCAGACCCACCAGCCGGACCATCCGCTGCTGCGCGGGCTGCTGGCGCACGGTTATGCCGCCGCCGCGCGCGAACTGCTGGCCGAGCGCCGGCAGATCCAGTTGCCGCCCTGCAGCCACCAGGTGCTGTTGCGCGCCGATGCGCCACAGCGCGCGCAGGTCGATGCGTTTCTCGCTTCCGCGCATGCGGCGTTGCCGGATGGCGGGCCGCTGCAGATCGCCGGACCGATGCCCGCGCCGATGCCGCTGCGCGCAGGCCGTCATCGCGGCCAATTGCTGCTGGAAGCAGCCAGCCGCCACAGCCTGCACGGCATCCTGCGCACCTGGCAGCTGCAGCTGGCGGCACTCCCGTCGGCGCGGCGGGTGCGCTGGTCGCTGGATGTCGACCCGATCGACCTGTACTGACGCCGCCAGCCTACATGCCTACCGACCGCAGGAGCGCACCCTGTGCGCGAAGGCTCTTGCCGGATACTCCACGAAGGCATTCGCGCACAGGGTGCGCTCCTACGCGGAGGGGAGGTTGGTTCGAGGCGCGCTAGTGCGCGGTGTATTCCTCCAGGCTGTCGCGGAAATCGACCACCTGCTTGGGGACGTTGCTGACGCCGCCTTCGAAGATGCGCCGCGGCGTGATGCCGGCGCCATAGACGGCTGCGTTGGCGTCGTAGTCGATGCGCAGTACCGCGCCGTCCAGCGCCACGCCGGCAAACAGGCCGCGGGAGCGCGAATAGGAGTAGATCTCAGCCTTCATCTGGGCGTCGGTGGCGGCCGCGGCGGTACGCCCGACCGGACCGGCCGTGGCCGACGCATCGGCGCCGAGCGTGAACTTGCCGCGCACGATCGAATCCACCCCGCGCTGGGTGCGGAACACCAGGATCACGTCGGTCGAGGAGACGCCGGCCTGGAAGCCGACGCTGCCGCCGGTCATGGTGATGAAGCTGGGGTTGGACCAGGTGCCGTCCGGACTCTTGACCGAAATCAGGCCTTCGCCGCGACGGCCGCCGAAGATGAAACCGACCTTGATCATGTCCGGGATCACCGCGATCGCCCTGGCGTCGCGCAGCAGGTCCTGCGGGATCGCCTTGTCCGGCGCCTGCATGATGTCGCTGAGCACGCGCACCGCGTTCGTCGCGCGCACCAGCGGCGGGTCTTCGGCATGCGCCGACAACGCGGGCAGCAGCAGGGCCATGCCGATCAGCAGCAGGCGATGCAGTGGTTGCTTGAACATGGGCAGCTCCGGATGGGTTCGTGACTCGGGGACGCACCGCGGCACACGAGGCTTGTGGCAGACTCCACCACTGGTTCAGCACAAGTGCCGCGATGCCACACAACAACTATACCGGCCTTGCCGACTATTCCCATGGACCACCCGATCCGCCCGTTCAGGCTGGCGTTCTGTTGGTCAACCTGGGGACGCCGACCGCTCCCACGGCCAAGGCGGTGCGGCCATACCTGGCCGAATTCCTTGGCGATCCGCGGGTGATCGAATACCCGCGCTGGCTGTGGCGGCCGATCCTGCACGGCGTGATCCTGCGCACGCGCCCGGCGCGTTCGGCGCACGCCTATGCAAAGGTCTGGACCGAACAGGGCTCCCCGCTGCGCTGCGGCAGCGAGGCGCTGGCGGCCTCGCTGCAGAACGCCTTGACGCGACGGCGGCCGGCCGCTCCGGTCCGCGTGGCGCTGGCGATGCGCTACGGCGAACCCTCGGTATCGCACACGATCGGGCAGCTGCAGCGCGATGGCGTGCGCCGGCTGCTGGTGCTGCCGCTGTATCCGCAATACTCCGGCACCTCCACCGGCTCGGTGCTCGATGCGGTGGCCGACAGCATCAAGACCCTGCGCTGGCCGCCGGAGCTGCGCATGGTCAACGACTACCACGACGACCCCGGCCACATCGAGGCGCTGGCGCGCAGCATCGAGCGCTGGTGGCAGGCCCACGGCCGCGGCGACAAGCTGCTGCTGTCGTTCCACGGCATTCCCGAACGTTACCTGCGGGCCGGCGACCCGTACTTCTGCCAGTGCCATGCCACCGCGCGACTGCTGCGCGAACGCCTTGGCCTGAGCGAAGACCGGCTGGCCATCAGCTTCCAGTCCCGCGTGGGCCGCGAGCGCTGGCTGCAGCCGTACACCGATGCCACGGTGCGCCGGCTGGCCGCCGAAGGCGTGCGCAGGCTCGACGTCGCCTGCCCCGGTTTCGCGGTGGACTGTCTGGAAACGCTGGAGGAGATCGCCATGCAGAACGGCGGGTTCTTCACTGCCGCCGGCGGCGAAGCCCTGCGCTACATCCCCGCGCTCAACGACAGCGCCGAACAGGTCGACAGCCTCGCCGCGCTGGTGCTGCGGCATACCCAGGGCTGGCCGGAATTCGCCGCCGACTACGATGCCGCCGCCGCGCTGCAGCGTCGGGCCGCGGCGCAACAATGCGCGCAGCAGCAACGTGCCCGCACCGACTGAGCGCACCATCGCGCTGCCGCATCTGGCGCTGCGCGCGCAGCTGTGGGGCGACGCCGCGGCACCGCCGCTGCTGGCGCTGCACGGCTGGCTGGACAACGCCGGCAGCTTCGCGCTGCTGGCGCCGCTGCTGGCTGCGCGCTACCGGGTGATCTCGCTGGATCTGCCCGGCCACGGCCACTCCGCGCACTTGCCGGTCGGCGCCGGTTATCACCTTGTCGATCATGTACGCGCCGTGCTCGGAGCTGCCGATGCCCTGCGGCTGGACCGCTACACCTTGCTCGGCCATTCGCTGGGCGCCGGCATCGCCGCGCTGGTGGCCGCCGCCGCGCCGCAGCGCATCGAACGCCTGCGGCTGATCGAAGGGCTCGGCCCGCTCGGTGACGACGGCACGCACACCCTGCAACGTTTCCGCGACGCGCTCGCGCCGCGCGACGACAACGGCAAGCCGCTGCGACTGTTCCACAGCATCGAGCAGGCGGTCGGCGCGCGCGGCATTGCCAGCGGCCTGCGGGCGGAACTGGCGCGCCCGATCGTCGAACGCGGCCTGCTGGAAACCGATGGCGGCTGGCGCTGGCGCAGCGACCCGCGTCTGACCCGCGCCACCGGGTTGCGGCTGGCCGAAACGCAGATCCACGCGCTGCTGCGCGGCATCGCCGCACCCACCGCGCTGTTGCTGGCGCAACCGGCCACGGCCTACCTGCCCGGCGCACAGATGCAGGCACGCGCCGCGTGCGTGCCGCACATCGTCGTCAGCCACCTCGAAGGCGGCCATCACCTGCATCTCGAACAGCCTGTCGCGGTCGCGGCGTGGATCGGCAGCACGGACTGACCCTCGCTGGCCTCAGAATATCTTTCCTCCCCACCCAACCGGAGCAATCCCCATGACACTTTCCATGTACCAGGCCAGCGTCCCCGTCTTCGTCCGCGCCCTGGGCAACCTCGCCCACGTGCTGAAGAAAGGCGAAGCGCATGCGAGGGCGAAGAACGTCACCGATGAAGTGCTGCTGCAGACCCGGCTGATCCCCGACATGCTGCCGCTGGTCAAGCAGGTGCAGATCGCCACCGACATGGCCAAGAACGGCGCCGCCCGCCTGGCCGGCGTCGAGCCGCTCAAGATCGAGGACACCGAAACCACGCTCGAGCAGCTGTATGCACGGATCGACCGCGTGCTCGACTACCTCAAGACGTTCAAGCCCGAGCAGATCGACGGCAGCGAAACCCGGCCGATCCACCTGACGCTGCGCAGCGGCGAGCTGAACTTCGAGGGCCAGGCCTACCTGCTGCAGTTCGTCATCCCGAACGTGTTCTTCCACTGCACCACCGCCTACGACATCCTGCGCGAGGCGGGTACCGACATCGGCAAGACCGACTTCATCGGCAAGGCCTGACGCACCCGGCGCTGCAGGAACGCCCCTGTGCGCGATTAGCGCTACGCGCGGCTTGGCGCAGAGCCATCGCCCGCAGGAGCCCACCCTGTGGGCGATGCTCGTTGGTGGCTTGGCGAAAAGCATCGCCCACAGGGTGGGCTCCTGCGGGCGCTTATGCACCCGTGGCTGCAGTGCGATATCTGCGAAAATGCATCGACTCACTCCGGTTATCGGACCCCAGAATCCATGTTGCGACTGACCGACCTCAAGCTGCCGCTGGATCATCCGGCGGACGCGCTGGCCGCCGCGATCCTGCGGCGGCTGGGCATCGAGGCCGCCGCGCTGACCGGCTACACCGTCGCCAAGCGCAGCTACGACGCACGCAAGCGCGGGGCGATCATGCTGATCTACGCGCTGGACATCGAAACCCCGCTGGAGGCCGAACTGCTGCGGCGCCATGCCGACGACCCCCACCTCCAGCCCACGCCGGACACCCGCTACCGTCTGGTCGCCCGTGCGCCGGCGGGCCTGCCGCTGCGTCCGCTGGTGATCGGCACCGGGCCATGCGGGTTGTTCGCGGGGCTGCTGCTGGCACAGATGGGTTTCCGCCCGATCATCCTCGAGCGCGGCAAGGCGGTGCGCGAACGCACCGCGGACACCTGGGACCTGTGGCGCAAGCGCAAGCTGCATCCGGAATCCAATGTGCAGTTCGGCGAGGGTGGCGCCGGCACGTTTTCCGACGGCAAGCTGTACAGCCAGATCCGCGACCCGCAGCACCACGGCCGCAAGGTGCTGACCGAGTTCGTCAAGGCCGGTGCGCCCGAGGAAATCCTCTACCTCAGCAAGCCGCACATCGGCACCTTCCGGCTGGTGACGATGGTGGAGAACATGCGCGCCACGATCGAGGCGCTGGGCGGCGAGATCCGTTTCAGCCAGCGCGTCGACGACCTGGCCGTCGAGACCGATGCCGACGGCACGCGCCAGGTGCGCGGCGTCGTGCTGGCCGGCGGCGAACAGCTGCGCGCCGATCATGTCGTACTGGCGGTCGGCCACAGCGCGCGCGACACCTTCGCGATGCTGCATGCGCGCGGCGTGTATCTGGAAGCCAAGCCGTTCTCGATCGGCTTCCGCATCGAGCATCCGCAGTCGGTGATCGACCGCGCCCGTTTCGGCCCGCAGGCCGGCCATCCACTGCTTGGCGCCGCCGACTACAAGCTGGTGCACCACGCCGGCAACGGCCGCGCGGTCTACAGTTTCTGCATGTGCCCCGGCGGCACCGTGGTGGCCGCCATGTCCGAACCCGGCCACATGGTCACCAACGGCATGAGCCAGTACTCGCGCAACGAGCGCAACGCCAACTCGGCGATCGTGGTGGGCATCGAACCTTCCGACTTCGCGGCGTACGACGGCAGCGGCAGCCCGCTGGCCGGCATCGCCCTGCAGCGCGCGCTGGAAAGCCACGCCTACGTGCTCGGCGGCGAAAACTGCAACGCGCCCGGTCAGCTGGTCGGCGATTTCCTGGCCGGCCGCGCCTCGCACGACTTCGGCGACGTGCAACCTTCGTACAAACCCGGCGTGACGCCCGGCAGCCTCGACAGCGCGCTGCCCGCCTACGCGATCGCCGCGATCCGCGAGGCGCTTCCCGCGTTCGACCGCCAGATCAGGGGCTTCGTGATGCACGACGCGGTACTCACCGGCGTCGAGACCCGCACCTCCTCGCCGGTGCGCATCAGGCGCGACGACAGCCTGCAAAGCCTCAACACCCGCGGCCTCTACCCCGCCGGCGAAGGCGCCGGCTACGCCGGCGGCATCCTGTCGGCGGCGGTGGACGGGATCAAGGTGGCCGAGGCGGTGGCCCGGGACATCCTGGGAAACTGAAACACACCGGCTATTGTCAGCGATCGGCGACATTGCTATATTGTCTTCGATCGCTGACATTCAACGATGTCGACGTACGGCGACTTCGAGGCCATCATGCTCATTCGAACCCCACAGGACATAGGCGCCCTGCTGCGCGAAAGCCGCAAGAAGGCCGGCCTGGGCCAAGCCGAACTGGCCCGCCGCATCGGGGTCAGCCGGCAGTGGGTCGTGGAGGTCGAGCGCGGCAAGCCGCGCGCGGAAATGGGCCTGGTGCTGCGCGCCCTCAACACGCTCGACAATCCGTTGCAAACCGGCCTGACGGCACCCTATGACGGCGTCGCCGACACGCCGGACATCGACATCGACGCCATCGTCGAGGCCGCGCGGCAACCGCGATGACCATCAACGAACTGACCGCCGTGATGAATGGCGTGGTCATCGGTACGGTGACCCGCGAACGCAGCGGCAGACTGAATTTCGAGTATGTGGACGAGTGGCGACGTCACCCGGACGCCATGCCGTTGTCGCTATCCATGCCGCTGGTACGCGCGACGCACCCGCATGCGGCGATCGACGCGTTCCTGTGGGGCCTGCTACCCGACAACGAACAGACCCTGGCGCGCTGGGCCAGCCGCTTCCACGTCTCCGCCCCCAACGCCTTCGGCCTGCTGGCGCATATCGGGGAGGATTGCGCCGGCGCGGTGCAGTTCGTGCCACCGGCCCGCCTGAAGGCATTGCAGAATCCAGCCATCGATGACATCAACTGGCTGGACGAGGCCGAGATCGGCGAACGCCTGCGCGCCTTGCGACAAGATCCTTCCGCCACCCGTCGCGCCACCGACCACGGCCAGTTCAGCCTCGCCGGCGCGCAACCGAAGACGGCGCTGCTGCTGCGGGATGGCCGCTGGGGCGTGCCCGCCGGGCGCACGCCGACCACGCACATCCTGAAACCGCCCACCGCCGCGCTCGACGGCCACACCGAGAACGAACACTTCTGCCTCACCCTGGCCCGCCGGTTCGGCCTGCCGGTGGCGCAATCCGGGTTGTACCGATTCGACGGCGAACCCGCCATCGTGGTGACTCGCTTCGACCGCATCGAACAACATGGACGGTTGCTGCGGGTGCATCAGGAAGACCTATGCCAGGCGCTCGCCGTTTCGCCCACGCGCAAGTACCAGCGCGATGGCGGCCCCGGCCCGCTCGACGTCATCGAGATCCTGCGCACGCACTCCAGCGCCCCGTCCCGCGACGTGGAGACCTTCATCGACGCCCTCGCCTTCAACTGGCTGACCGCCGGTACCGATGCGCACGCGAAGAACCACGCACTGCTGTTCGGTCGCGGCGGCCGCATCCGCCTGGCGCCGATGTATGACCTCGGCAGCGCACTGCCCTATCCGATGCTGCGCCAGGACAAGCTGGCGATGGCGATGAAAATCGGCAACACCTACCGCCTGCGCGACATCCGCCGGCACCACTGGGAGTCGCTGCTGCGCAGCGCCCGGGTCGATATCGA
>JAGWMU010000087.1 GCA_028873095.1 Pseudomonadota bacterium
GGCCGTGGTGGTGTAGCGGATGCTGGCGCCGGCGCCACCAGCGCGATAGCTGGCCGGGGTCATGCCGAGCAGGCGGTCGCTGTGCTCGTACACGCGGCTGCCGGAGCCGAAGCCGGCGCCATACACCGCATCGGCCACCGCGGCGCCTTCGCGCAGGGCCGCCTTCAGCTGGCCGAAGCGGCGGGCGCGATGGTATTCGGCGGGGCTCATGCCGTAGCGGCGGCGGAACGCGCGCTGCAGATGGCCCGGGCTGAGCCTGGCCATCTGCGCCAGCGCGTCCAGCGTGGGCGCCTGTTCGGCGCGATCGAGCTGCAGGCGCACCTGTTCAAGCGCGGTTTCGGTCGGCTGGTGCATGGCGGCATCCGTGAACGAATGTCGGCAGATTAGGCCGGACCGCCGCCGGCATCCATCCGGATCATGCGCTCAACGCGCGGCCGGGCGATCCTGCCGGATCACCACGAACTCGCCTTCCAGCACGTCCGGCGCAGGGCTGGCGTGCGCGGCCGGGGCAGGCCCCATCGCGCGGCGGAGCTGCCACTGGCGCCAGACCAGCCAGAGGCCACCGCCCACCAGCAGCACGCCTGCGACCGCCAGCCCGAAGAGCAGCAACAGGCCGAGCAGCGCCATGCCGAGCAGCAGCGACACGGCGCGGACCAGCGGATTGCGCGAGCGGCGCAGCGGAGGAAAGGTAACGACCATGGGTGGGAAATCCGTATGTCAGACTCGCCAGGCGAGCGAATAGACTTGCGCCTTTGACGATGGGGCCAGCCGGCCCGCGAGACAAGTGCCGATGGATACAGAGCCCGCCGTATCGCCGAGTCCCGCTGCGCCGCCTGTCGCACTCTGCCGGTTGGACGCGCTGGTCGAAGGCACCGCGATCGCGCTGGACGCGTTGCCCCAGGCTGGCGGCGAGCCGCTCGATCTGATTCTGTTGCGGCACGCGGGCGATGTGCGCGCCTTCCGCAACGTCTGCCCGCACGCCGGGCGCCGGCTGGACTATGCGCCGGGCAAGTTCCTGCTCCAGCGTGGCCAGCTGATCTGCGCGGTGCACGGGGCCACGTTCGATGCGGCCGATGGCCGCTGCGTGGCCGGTCCCTGCCGCGGTGAACATCTGCAGGCGGTGGCGGTGCGGGTGGACAGCGGTCTGGTCCATTTGGCGTCGGCCCCGCACCCGACCGGACTCAGCGGAACATCAGATTGATCGCGACCAGCGTCACCACCAGCATCGCCAGCGTCAGCGGTATGCCGACGCGCAGGAAATCCTTGCCGCGATAGCCGCCGGGGCCGGTGACCATCATCAGCGCCGGATGGCCGGAGCTGAGCAGGAAGGTGTTGGACGAGGACACCGCCACGATCAGCGCATAGGCCGACGGATTGCCGCCGGTGGCCACCGCCACGCTGATGGCGATGGGCACCATCATCACCGTGGCACCGACGTTGGACATCACCTGCGAGAACAGCAGGGTGAGCACCGCCAGGCACAGTTGCAGCACCCACGGCGCCGCGCCGCCCAGGTGCTGCAGCACTTCCTGCGCGATCCACGCGGCGGTGCCGGTGGAGTCCATCGACCAGCCCAGCGGAATCAGGCAGGCGGTGACGAAGATCGTCTTCCAGTTGATCGCCTTGTACGCCTCGTCCATGTTCAGCACGCCGGTGAGCAGCATGCCGATGGCGCCGGTCATCATCGCCACCGACAGGTCGAGGTTGGTGAACAGCGCCAGGCACTTGGCCATGACGAAGAAGCCGACCGCCTGCCAGATCTTGCCGGGGCGCTGCTCATCCTTGGGGATGTCGGTGACGACGACCAGATCCCTGTCTTCCGACGCCAGCGCCAGGTCGCGCCAGTTGCTGTGCAGCACCACCGTGTCGCCGGCGCGCAGGCTGACGCCGCGCACGTCGTCGCGGAACACCTGGTCGCCGCGGTTCACCGCCAGCACCGAGATGCCGAAGCGCTTGCGCAGGCGCAGTTCGCCGATGGTGTGCTTGATGAAGCGCGAGCTGGGCGGGATCACCACTTCGGAAATGCCGGCCCGGGTCGGGTTGAACTGCTCGGCGAGCTGGCGCATCTGCGTGGACAATCGGCACAGCTGGTTGTTGGCGAACTTGTTCAACTGCTCGCGCGGGCCGAGCACGCCAAGGATCGAGCCGACCCAGATCACGTGATCGACCGGCGGCGCCATGCGCGCGTCGTTGCCGCTGCGGATGGCCAGGATCAATGGCGCGTCGTGCAATTGCTCGGCCTCGCCGATGCTCATGCCGACCAGCGGGCTTTCCGCGGTGACGGTGAGCTCGGCGGTCTCGCCGCCGATGCCGTAAGTCTCGGCGAAGTAGCTCTCGGTGCGGCCGGGCGTCACCTTCTGCCCTTCGTCCTCGTGCCCGGGCAGCAGCTTGCGGCCGAACAGATAGAAAAACAGCACGCCGACCAGGGCCAGGGCCAGGCCGACCGGGGTGACGCTGAACAGGCCGAATTTCGGAATCGTGTGCGCGCCCGGCGGCAGGTTCACGTTGGCGCTGGCGATCAGGTCGTTCAGCACGATCAGCGGCGAGTTCGCGATCAGGGTGGTGTTGGTGGCGGTGAGGATGCAGAACGCCATCGGCAGCAGCAGCCGCGACAGCGGCACGCCGGTGCGGGCGGACAGGCGGCTGCTGACCGGGATCATCAGGGCGGCCAGCGCCTGGCTGGGGATCACCGCGCTGAACAGGCTGGTGACCAGGTTGATCACCACGCCCAGCCGCGACTCCACGCCGCGCGCCATGCGCATCACGAAATGCGCGGTGAGGTTGAGCACGCCGGCGCGGTCCAGTCCCTCGCCCATGATCATGATCGCCATGATCGCGATCACCGCGTTGCCGGCGAAGCCATTGAACACGCGATCGGACGGGATCAGCCCGGTCAGGCCGATCGTCACCACCACCAGCAGCGCCACCATGTCGGCGCGGATCCACTCGAGCACCAGCATGAGCATGGTGAAGCCCACCAGCCCGAGTACCAGGATCATGTCGGGGGTGAGCGAGAGTCCCATTAGCTGGCGCCCCGCAAGGGCGGCTGGCAATGGTGGATATGGCGGGGCAGTGGGAGCTTCACGCTGCGTCAATTCGTCCCTGTCTGGATCGCGCAAGTATAAGCGGGCTGGCATGACTGCTGGTGAATCGAGAGCGCCCCACCCCGCCCCGCCGCGGCCCACCCTGCAAGCAGGGGTGGGAGCACAACACGGCGGCATGGGAGTACCGGATTTTGCTCCTCCCCCTGATTGCAGAGGGGCGGGAGGGGGTAAAGCTCTTCGCTCAGGTCAAGTGAAGGAATCGCCATGCACCTCAAATGGATCCGTGCCCGCCAGCTCCGCAACGAAAGCACCGATGCCGAGCGCCGCCTGTGGTACTTCCTGCGCCGTCAGCAACTGGCGGGCTACAAATTCCGTCGGCAGTATCCGTTGGCCGGCTACATCGCCGATTTCGTCTGCGTGCCGGCGCGGCTGGTGATCGAGTTGGATGGCGGGCAGCATCTCGATGCGCTGGCCTACGACCGGCGGCGCACCGAGGTTTTGCAGCGCGAGGGGTATCGCGTGCTGCGGTTCTGGAATGACGACGCGCTGCTGCGCACGGAGGATGTTTTGAGGGAGATTTTCCGGGTGTTGGAAGAGATAAGAGCGTAACCCCTCCCCAGCCCTCCCCTGCAAGCAGGGGAGGGAGCACAACACGGCGCCATGGAAGCGTCGGCGTTTGCCCCTCCCCCGGCCTTGCAGGGGGGGCACAACACGGCGGCATGGGAGCTTCGGCTTTTGCCCCTCCCCCTGCTTGCAGGGGGAGGTAGGGAGGGGGTGAAGCTCTTCGCTCAAACCCTCCGATACAACAAGTCCCACACGCCATGCCCCAGCTTGAGGCCGCGCCGCTCGAAGTGCGTTTCGATGCGCCAGTGCGGTTTTTCGGCATACCGGCCGGGGCCGAGCTGGTTGCGCCAGCCGGGTGCCGCCTCCATCACCGCGAGCATGTGCTCGGCGTAGTCCTGCCAGTCGGTGGCCAGATGCAGCAGGCCATCCGGCGCCATCCGCGACGCCAGCAGGGCGACGAATTCGCCCTGGATCAGCCGGCGCTTGTGGTGGCGCTTCTTGTGCCAGGGGTCGGGAAACCAGATCCGCGCCTCGGCCAGTGCGCCGGGGGCGATCTCGTGCTGCAGCACTTCCACCGCGTCATGCCGGTACAGCCGCACGTTGTTCGCTCCGCGCGCGGCCAGCGCGTTCATCAGCCGGCCAACCCCCGGTCCGTGCACTTCGACTCCGATGAAGTCGCGCGCCTGGTCGTGCTCGCTGGCCCAGGCCAGCGCCTCGCCGTTGCCGAAACCGATTTCCATCACCAGCGGCGCCTGGCGGCCGAAATCCGCGGCGAAGTCGTGCGGCATGCCGCGATAGTCGATGCCGTAGCGCGACCAGTGGGCGTCGAACGCGCGCTGCTGGGCCGGCGTCATGCGGCCTTCGCGCAACACGAAGCTGCGGATGCGGCGCATCGCGGCGGGCGTGGCGCCGTCGTCGTGATCGGAGGTGTCGCTCATGCAGGATCCTGATGTCTGCCCCTCCCCGGCTTGCCGGGGAAGGCGGGAGGGGCGACAAGTCTAGAAGACTTGGCCGTCTCCGGGGCCGCCTGCAGGCCGGGGCGTCAGTTCCGGACGCGGCTGGCAGGAGCGGGCGGCCCGCCGTTCAGTGTTGCTGTTCGTTCTTGTTGGGCGGGTGCTCCTCACGCGGCTTCGCGGCCGGTTGCGGCATGGCCGCGCGCTGTTGCGGACGGGCCATTTCCATTTCGGGCCGTGCTGGCAGCGGCCGGTAGCGCGGCATCGCCGGCAGCGACTGTTGCTGCCGGGGTTGCTCGATCTGACGCGGCAGTTCGGGCAGCAGGCGCGTTTGCTCACTGGGCTGCGCACTGCCGGCACGCTCGAAACGTCGCGATTCGATGCTGTAGCCGGCCGGCGCGGCTGGCCGCGGCATGTCGTATGGCCGCGTGGGGCGGCCCACCAGGCGTTGCGCACCGCGGTCGGCGGCCGGCATCGGCGGAGGATTGATCGGCGTGGCGCGCTGGATCTGCGGCACCGCCGGCAACGTCGGTTCGCTGCGGTTGTCACCGCGTTGCGGATAGCTGCCGCGGCGGGGGAAATTGCCGGCGCCCGCCCCGGGCATCGACGGGCGGCGGCCGTCCGCTGCCTGCGGATGCGCAAAGCGTGCCGAGGGCAGTTCGCCGGGGCGCGGCTCGGCAAGCGTGTCGCGGTTCACGGCGGCAGGTGCGGCGGCATCCATGCTGCGCGGGACGTTGTACGACGGGCCGCTTCGTGCGCCGGAACTGCGCCGCTGCTCGGCGGGCGTGCCGATCCGCCAGGCCCCGGACGGACGCGCGCCACCTTGGTTGCCCAGCAACCGGATATTGGCGGGCGGCATGCCCGCGCGCTGCGGGCCGGCCGGACTGCCGGCGGGACCCGGGCGGCGATTCAGCGGTTCTCCCGGCGGTGCGTGGCGGGCCACCACGTCGCGCCGGAAACCGCCGACCGGCAGCGACCGCGCATGCGGGCTGCGCGGCGCGGTCTGCTGCACGGGTGCGGGCCGCAGAGCGGCGCCATGGGGCAGCACGGTCGCGGCGGCGAGTTCCCGCCGGTCCACATGCAGCAGCTCGTGCTGCACATGGCGGCCGCCGGCGAAGGCCGCGACGGGCACGGCGGTGAAGCCGTGCGGCGCATCGCGATTGGCATAGTGTTCGCCGCGCATCGGTTGATCGTGGCGATAGTGATCGTAGTGGTCGTCGATGTCGCCCCTGATCCGGTCGCGGTCGTGCCGGCGGCCCTCGCGGACGATGGTGATGTTGGTGATGTTGACGTCGGTGTAGTAGCTGCGGCTGACGCGGTACCACGGGTTGTAGATCTCGTCCGGGCCGAGCGGGAACCAGCCCACCGGGCCGCTGCCGATGCCGACCGACCAGCCTGCGCCGCCGACGAAGGCGACCAGTGCTGGCGCATAGACCGGGCGCATCATGATCGGCCCCGGGATCCAGCCCCAGCCGCCGTGCAGGTAGACCCAGCGGCCGTAGTGATAGGGTGCGAAGCCCCATGGCGCATCATCCACCCAGGTCCAGCCCCAGGGTGCGATATACGCCCAGTGGCCGTCGCGGTACGGCGCCCAGCCGCTGCCGACGTCGCTGGGGAACCACACCGCGCCATAGGCGCTGGTGGTCTGCCAGTCGCCGTACTGGTCCAGGTCCTGATAGCCGATCACGTCGTCGGACACGTACTGGCGGGTGATCGACTGCGCATAGCGGCGGTCGCGCTCGTGGCTCCAGGCGTCGAACGCGTCCTCGCCGCCGATGTCGCTGATGCTGACCGAAGCCAGGCTGGAATCGTCGAAACGGTAGCTGCGGCCGGGGTGGATGCCGAACTGCGCGTTGTTTTCCCCGTAGACGGTGGCGTTGCCGTCGAACGCGGTGACCTGGGTGCTGCGGCCGCCGTCCCTGATATCCACCCGGAACGTGCCGGGCCGGTCGACCACCAGGGCCACGGTCGGGGTGTCGATCTCGTAGCTCTGGCCCCCGTCGAGGTGGCGCACGGTCAGGCTGAGCGTGCCCTGGGTCAGTTCGACCTGGGCGATTCGATCATTCAGGTCGAGCAGGCCGAAGTCGGTCCGGCCGGCGATACGCAGCGTGCCGCCGCCCAGCTCCAGTTCGGCGCGGGAGTCCCGGCCGCTGGACAGCCGGTCGCCGGTGGTCAGCGGGCGGTTGATGCTGGCGTCGCTCCAGTCGCGGGCACCGGCCGGCAGGAAGCCGAGGTCGCCTTCGATGTAGGACAGGCGCGCCACGCGGCTCGGCGGGTCGGCGGAGGGGTCGTTTGCCGCGTACTGCGCCTGGACCATGCCGGTCGACGCACACAGCAGCATCACCGCCGCGATCCGCCAGCGGCGGCGCAGCGGAGCAAGAATCCTGGCAAGCATCAGCATGGTGTTCTCCGAACAGTGGGCGCGTTCCCGGTCCGCGCATGCAGTCGATTCCCGTCGCCATCGAGACGAGGTCGCCGGTCACGGCACGATTATGTGCATACCGGGTATTAGGCATGGCTTAGTATCGGCCGTCCACGCCACCGGCGGTTCAGCTGGCCGCCAGCTGCGACTCCTGCGATGTTCGGCGGATTCAGCCCCCACGATCTGGGTCCGCCTCGGCGGGCGGGAGGCGGGCCTGCGCCGGAAAAAACGGAATTGCCGTCGCGGCCGGTTCCAACGGCGCGAATCCCGGGTTACCATCCGCCCGTCACCGCGGGTGTAGCTCAATGGTAGAGCTGTAGCTTCCCAAGCTACTGACGAGGGTTCGATTCCCTTCACCCGCTCCAGTCCCTGCGATCCCCACCGAGCAACCCGAATCATCATGGCGGATCTGAGCACTCCGGATCTGGTCACCCTGGGCTGGCGGGAACGGCTGGCCTTGCCGCAGCTGGGCATCGCGATGCTGAAGGCCAAGCTCGATACCGGGGCGCGCAGCAGTTCGCTGCATGTCGATGCCCTGGAAAGCTTCCGGCGCGGCGGGATCACCTGGCTGCGCTTCGGCCTGCATGTCGGCCGGCGCCATCCGTTGAACCTCAGCTGCGAGGTGCCTGCCGTGGACCGGCGCGCGGTGACCGACACGGGCGGTCGTCGCACCGAGCGCTGGTTCATCCGCAGCGAGCTGCAGCTGGCCGGCCAGCGCTTCGACATCGACATCAATCTGACCGATCGCCGGCACATGCTGTTTCCGCTGCTGCTGGGTCGCAGCGCGCTGCGCGGACGTTTCGCGGTCGATCCGGCACTTTCCTATACCCAGCCACGGCCATGCCTGCCGGGCACGGGTCATCCATGACGATCACTCCATGAAAATTGCGATCCTGTCGCGCAACTCCCGCCTGTATTCGAGCCGGCGGCTGGTCGAGGCGGCGCGCGAGCGTGGCCATGTGGTGCGTGTGCTCGACCCGTTGCGCTGCTACGTACGGATCGCCCCCGGCGCGGTGGCGATCCGCTACAAGGGCAAGGAAGTGCGCGACATCGACGCGGTGATCCCGCGCATCGGCAGCACCAGCACGTTCTACGGCACCGCCGTGCTGCGCCAGTTGGAGATGATGGGCGTGTACACGCCCAATCCGTCCGACGCGGTGCTGCGCGCGCGCGACAAGCTGCGCTGTCTGCAGATCCTCGCGGCGCAGGGCATCGACATGCCGGTGACGGTGTTCGGCGACAACCCGGACGACACCGCCGACGTGCTGGCGCTGCTCGGCGATCCGCCGCACGTGATCAAGCTCAACGAGGGCAGCCAAGGCACCGGCGTCGTGCTCGCCGAGAAGCGCAGCGCCTCGCAGAGCGTGATCGAGGCCTTCCGCGGGCTGTACGCGAACTTTCTGGTGCAGGAGTTCATTGCCGAGGCGAAGGGCAGCGACCTGCGCTGCTTCGTGGTCGGCAGGAAAGTGGTGGCGGCGATGCAGCGCGATGCCAGCCCGGGCGATTTCCGCGCCAACCTGCACCGCGGCGGCAGCGCCGCGGCGGCGACCCTGAGCGCGGAAGAGAAGCGCATCGCCGTGCGCGCGGCCGGTGCGCTGGGGCTGGGTGTCGCCGGGGTCGACCTGCTGCGCTCCAACCGCGGCCCGCTGCTGCTCGAGGTCAATGCCTCGCCGGGCCTGGAAGGCATCGAGGCGGCCACAGGCGTCGACGTCGCTGGCGCGATCATCGAGTTGCTGCAGGCCCAGGCCGGCGGGCTGCCGCTGGACGAGAGAGCGCGACGCAAGACCGTCGCCAGGCCATAGCAGTCGGTCGCGTCATGGTGTGCCGCATCGCGCGATCGATGGGCACGCATTAACCACGCCGTAACCTGGCGCGTTCTATAAAGGGAAACCGTTTATTTGTCTGGCGTTTCAGACGCAGGGTTCGGTGTCGGCAGATGATGGTATCGGGGCAGTAAAGCTTGGGCCCAGGTGCGGCGACGGCGAGTCGCTCATCTGGGCCTTTTTATGGGCTGCACGGCGCGGCGTTCAGTTTGGCGCGGCGCCTGGCGAGCTTCCCTCGGGCAAGCTTGTTAAGCTTGCAGACCCGGCCGTTCCGTATATCGGCTGCGCAGGAGTGACAGATGCGCGTTCTGGTGATCGAAGACAACAGCGACATCGCGACCAATATCGGTGATTATCTGGAAGACCGCGACCATGTGGTCGATTTCGCGGGCGACGGCGTCACCGGCCTGCACCTGGCGGTCGTGCACGATTTCGACGTGATCGTGCTGGACCTCACGTTGCCCGGGATGGATGGTCTGGAGGTCGCCCGCAAGCTGCGCCACGAGGCGCACAAGCAGACGCCGATCCTGATGCTGACCGCGCGCGATGCGCTGGAACAGAAGTTGACCGGCTTCGAATCCGGCGCCGACGACTACATGACGAAGCCGTTCGCGCTGCAGGAACTCGCCGCGCGGCTGGAAGTGCTGGCGCGTCGCGGCAAGGGGCCGCAAAGCCGCGTGCTGAAGGTGGCCGATCTCACGTTCAACCTCGACACGCTGACGGTGAATCGCGAAGGCAAGTCGATCCAGCTCAATCCGATCGGCCTGAAGCTGCTGCAGGCGCTGATGGAGGCCAGTCCGTCGGTGGTCACCCGGCAGGATCTGGAGCAGCGCGTGTGGGGCGAGGAACTGCCCGACAGCGATTCGCTGCGCGTGCACATCCATGGCCTGCGCGCGGCGATCGACAAGCCGTTCGAGACGCCGCTGATCCACACGCGGCACGGCATTGGCTATCGGATGGTCGAGCCGGATGCGCTCCAGGCGTAAGCTACGTTTTCGCCTGATCGTCTCGTTCGCGCTGTTCGGCTTCGGCCTCAGCGCGCTGTTCGCCGTGGCTGCGCTGTACGTGCGCGCCAAGGTGGAGAACCAGCTGATCACCGCCAGCCTGCAGGGCGACGTCGACCAGGCCGTCGACAAGGTCATCGCCCACCCCGACCAGCCGGCAAGCTCCGAGCTGATCGATGCGTGGATGTGGAGCGACCGCACGATCTACAAGGCGCCGCTGGCCTGGCAGAATCTGGCCACCGGCGTCTACGACCGGCACGACACGGACCAGTATGGACATGCCAGGCACTACAAGCTGGCGGTGCGGCGCAAGGACGGCATCATCGGCTTCATCCGCTACGACATCAGTCGCGAGGATCTGGGCAAGCGCCAGCTGATCACTTCCCTGGTCGGTGCGGTGATCATCTTCAGCCTGCTGTCGCTGGGCATCGGCCTGTGGCTGTCGCGCAGGGTGTTGAAGCCGGTCACCGAGCTGGCGCGACGGCTGCGCGACTTCCGCAAGGCGGGCAAGGCCGAGCCGCTGGCGCCGCATTTCGCCGACGACGAAGTGGGCGAGCTGGCGTACGCGCTGGACGAGTACTCGGCGCGGCTCACCGCGATGGTCGAGCGCGACCGCGAGTTCAATTCCGACGTCAGCCACGAGCTGCGCACGCCGCTGGCGGTGATTGCGAGCACCACCGAACTGCTGCAGGGTTCGCCGGGCCTTACCGACAAGCTGAGCGAGCGGCTGAAGCGGATCGAGCGCGCGTCGCGCCAGGCGACCGAGCTGATCGAGGCGCTGCTGCTGCTGTCGCGGGCGGAGCGGCGCGGTCCGACCCGCGGTGAAACCACCGAGGTCGGCAAGGTTGCCGCCGACGTGATCGAAAGCCAGCGCGCGCAGTTGCGCGGCAAGCCATTGACCATCGATCTGGAGGTCCAGGAGCCGGTCAGCGTCAACGCACCGGCCTCGGTGCTGTCGGTGGCCTTGACCAACCTGATCGGCAACGCCATCAAGTACACGCTGGAGGGCAACGTGCGGATCGTGGTCGGGGAAGGCCGCATCGAAGTGGTCGACACCGGCCCGGGCATCAAGCCGGAGGATGCCGAACGGCTGTTCCAGCGCGGCGTGCGCGGCGAAGGGGTCGGCGGCAGCGGCGCCGGTCTGGGCCTGGCGATCGTGCGCCGGCTGTGCGAGCTGTATGGCTGGGACGTCTCGATGCGGCCGCGCACCGACACCAACGGCGCCATCGCCACCATCGTGTTCGATTGATGTGCCTCCCGTCGCCGCGCTCGCGGGCGACGCTTTTCGAGAGCTCGCAAAGCGGGTTCCCGCACGGCGGCGACGCCATGCGAAACGCCCCGCGAGCGGGGCGTCCGGGTTCCCGTCATCGGCGAGGCGTTCTCACACTGGTTCCAGCCAGCCCCACTTGTCGCTGGTGCGGCCGTTGAACAGGCCGAAGAACAGTTCCTGCAGGCGCAAGGTGACCCGGCCGGCCTTGCCGGCGCCGACCTGCTTGCCGTCGATCGAACGGATCGGGGTGATCTCGGCGGCGGTGCCGCACATCAGCACTTCATCGGCCAGGTACAGATATTCGCGCGGGATGTCGCGTTCGACCACCTCGATGCCGTCCTCGCGGGCCAGTGTCCGGATCGTGTCGCGGGTGATGCCGGCCAGGATCGATGCGCTGGCCGGCGTGGTGTGCAGCACCCCGTCGAACACCAGGAACAGGTTTTCGCCCGCACCCTCGCTGAGCAGTCCGGTGGAGGCCAGCGCGATGCCTTCGCCGAAGCCCAGGCGGCGAGCTTCGCGGGCGATCAGCTGGCCGGACAGGTAATTGCCGCCGGCCTTGGCGCCGGCCGGGATGGTGTTCGGCGCGAAACGCT
>JAGWMU010000088.1 GCA_028873095.1 Pseudomonadota bacterium
GCTTGACGGTGGCCAGCAGCTGATCCGGATCGAACGGCTTGACCAGCCAGCCGGTGGCGCCGGCCGCCTTGCCTTCCATCTTCTTGTCGGTATGCGACTCGGTGGTCAGCATCAGGATCGGCACGCCCTGGTACTGGGACATCGTGCGCAGTTCGCGCACCATCGCGATGCCATCCATCACCGGCATGTTGACGTCGGCCAGCACCAGGTCGAAGGTGCTGCCGCGCGCCGCATCCAGGGCGAGCTGGCCGTCTTCGGCCTCGATCACCTCATGCCCGGCGCCGCGCAGGGTGAACGCCACCATGCCGCGCATCGAGACCGAATCGTCCACTGCAAGAATCCTTGCCATGCTGCCACCTCGCGTCAGGCCGGCACCGCGGCCGGCAATTCCAATGTCTTCGCCAGGCCCAGCAGGCCTGCCGCCTCGTCAAGAGCCTCACTCGCACCCATCCAGTTCAGCATGCCGCCGCGCGCATTCACTTCACGCTTGAACAGCGTCAGCAACTGCAGGGCCGCGGTATCGACGCGCTCCACCGCGCGGCCGTCCAGCTCGATCGCGCCGGCGTCCAGCGCCGCCAGCAGTTCCTGCAGCAACTGCGCCTGGGCCGCCATGCGGCAATCCGCCGGCAGCGTCACCACGACCGACTGCGGCATGTCCGACCCTGCCGCTTGCGGCTGGCTGCAAGCACCTTGTTTTTCGATCGCCCGTTTGCCGGCCATGCCACAACCCCGCTTGCGCAATCTGCGCTGACAAACGGCATATCGGCCGCCGCGGCGATCGCTTTAGGCAGCCCGAACCAGCGGGTTCCTCGCACTTTTGCGTAGGAGCGCACCCTGTGCGCGAAAAGCTTTTCGCGGTTCTTTTTGTGATGCCCGGGAAAGAGCTTTTCGCGCACAGGCTGCGCTCCTACCGGGGTTCCAGTGGAGCTTCCAGCGGGCCGGTCGCGACGGGCGTGCGAAACTCCTCAAGTCGGCATGGGCGCGGCCGATAGCTCTCTCAAGACGAGCCTACTCGAACCCCGCAAAGGCGGCCCAGCGCAGGAATTTCCGTTGATCATCCAGCCCACCAGCCTCGCCGCCCTCACCTGGGCCGGCGCCGCCGCCGGCACCAGCGCGCAAAGCTGGCGCATCGGCACGGTGCTGTCGGCACGGCCGCTGGGAGTCAACCCGCAGGGCATGCTGGTGTTGCAGATCGGCGCGTTGACCGTGGAGACCGCGATTCCCGGCAATCCGTTGCCGGCGCAGTTCCAGGTGCGGGTGCTGAGCCTGGGCGCCCAGCCCCAGCTGGAACAGCTCACCCCCTCCCCCGCCGACGCGACGTTCCAGCGCGCCCTGCGCGAGCGCCTGCCGCAGCAGAACGGCTACGCGCCGCTGCTGTCCACGCTCGACAGCCTGGCCCAGCGCCCCATGCTGCGCCAGCTGCCGCCGCCGCTGCGCGCCGCGCTGGCGATGCTCGAGAACGGCATGAGCACGCCGGCGGAAATCACGCAGGGCGAAGGCCTGCGCCTGGCGATCAGCCGCAGCGGCCTGTTTTTCGAATCGCAGCTGGCGCAGCCCCAGGGCGACCTGCCGGCGCTGGTCGCGCAGGACTGGAAAGGCGCGCTGCTGCGGCTGTTCGGCCTGCTCGAGCAACGGCCCTCGGCGACCCCGGCCTCAGGCCGCACCGACACGGCACCGCCGCTGCTGCAACGCGGCCTGCGGACGCAGGCGCGATTGCCGCCGCCGTTGTTCGCGGACGGCGAAAGCGTGGCCCCGCTGCTGGATCGCCTGCATGGCGACGTGAAGGCCGCGCTGGCACGGGTGGAAATAGTCCAGCTGGAAGCAAGCACCCTGCCGGCCTGGATGATCGAGATACCGCTGCAGGGAGACGGCGGCCACGACGTGCTGCAGCTGCAACTGGAATACGTCACCGATGCCGACGACGGCAGCCATGGCTGGACCCTGGGTTTTGCGCTGGACCTGCCGACGCTGGGTCCGGTACAGGGCGAATTGCAATTGCGCGACCTGCGCCTGTCGGTGCGGCTGTGGACCGAAAGCGCCACGGCCGCGCAGCGCCTGGAACGTCAGTTCACCCCGCTGCGCCACCGGCTGTCCGCCTGCGGCGTACTGCTCGACCAGCTCAGCTGCCAGGTCGGCCTGCCGCAACCGTCGGGCCGGCACAGCGCCCTGCTGCTGCAGGCGACCGCATGAACCTGCCGCCGCCGGCCCAGCGCAAGGTCAGCCTGCGGCTGGCCGGCGGCGCGAGCGAGATCAAGCCGATGCCGGCCGAATCGCTGGACAGCTTGCTGGCCCGCGCCCGGTCGCTGGGCATTCCGCTGCATCACGACCCGCAGATCGCCGCGCTGCTGGCCGGCCTGCGGCTGCGCGAGGACGTGCCCGCGCTGCTGTACGCCGCCGCCGCATCGGTGCTGGCCTGCGTCTACGAGGCGGCGGAAGAGGATCCGTAGCGACACGCCGCACCGCGGCCGGCGACGAGCGGCTTGGACACGTCGGGCGCGCGGTCGGCTGCCGAAGCTCAGTGCGCGCCCGCATCGGCCGGCAACCGGCACAGCCGGCACACATCGAGCAGCGCGACGAAGCTGCCCTTCGATTCGAGCACGCCTTGCACCGGATCCTCGTCCCGCTGCGTGCGGTTCGGCGGCGGGGCGGACACCGCCTCGTCGGAGAAGATCAGCAATTCGCCCACGGCATCCACGCGCAGGCCAACCAGGTGCGGGCCATGGCCGAGCATGACCACGCGCACGTCCTCGTCCGCATCGTCGTGCACGACGAGCCCGAGCCGGCGACGGCCGTCCAGCACCGGCACGATGCGTCCGCGCAGGTGGCGCACGCCGAGCAGGTCCGGCGCGGCGCCCGGTACCGGGGTGATTTCACCGGGGCGGATCACCTCGCTGACCCGGGCCAGCGGCGCCGCATAGAGCTGGCCGTCGAGGCGGAAGGATAGCCAGCATCGGGCCGCGGTACCGGCCAGCATCTCGGGCGCTGCGTTCATGCACGGGACTCCTGCGGAAAATGGGGGCGATGGCGCTGTTTCATGGATCGTGACCGGGGGTGCCCGCCGCCGGCCCCGCGACCAGCCCGGCATCGCTTTCGACGACTCCCGCCGCCGCGCTGCCGGACGCGGAGGAAGCCGGCGCCGGCCGGGGCGCCGGCAGCGACGCGGCGGTGGCGTCCGCCGGCGCGGCCGGGGTGCGGCCGGGCTCGCCGATCCGCCCGCTGTCGCCGCGGGAAGCATCGGGCGCGCCCCGGTCGTTCATCACCACCACCAGCACCCGCCGGTTGTGGTTGCGGCCTTCCGCCGTGGCATTGTCGGCGACCGGCCGCACTTCGCCCCAGCCGACGATGCCGAGCCGGTCCGGCCGGACCCCGTGCCCGGCGAACAGCCGCGCCACGCTGGCCGCGCGCGCCGCCGACAGCTCCCAGTTGGACGGGTACTGCGGCGTGTCGATCGGCACGTTGTCGGTGAAACCCTCCACCCGCAGCGGGTTCGGGAACGGCGCCAGGGTCGCGGCCAGGTCGAGCAGCACCTGGTTGGCCGGGGTCGACAGGCGCGCCACGCCGCTGGAAAAAAGGATGTCGGTGCGGATCTCGATTTCCAGCCGGTCGGGCATGCGCCGCAGGATCACCAGCTTCCTGTCGATCAGCGGCTGCAATACCCGCCGCACCCGATCCTCGATCCGCTCCAGCGGGGCCGACTGCCCTGCCTGGCCGACCGCCGGCAGCACGGGAAGGCGGGGATGCGCCAGCGGCACGCTGATCGGCAACGTCGGCACGCTGTACGTTGCGGGAAGCTGCAGCGGCGGCGCCATGCCCTGCTTCGGCGGCGGCACGATCGCCCGGTCATTGCCGTTGAACGCCTCCATCATCGAGGTGGACATCACCCGGAACTTGCCTTCGTTGACCACCGACACCGCATACATCACCACGAAGAAGGCCAGCAGCAGCGTCATCAGATCCGCGTAGGGAATCGCCCATGCCTCGTGGTTGAGGTGCTCCTCGTGCCGTTTCCTTCTCATGCGGAATAACCCTGCAGCTTCATCTCGATCTGCCGCGGATTGTCGCCAAGGGCGATCGAGACCAGCCCCTCGATCAGGATTTCGCGCATCTGCGTCTGCCGGCCGATCAGGCCTTTCAGCCGCGCGGCCATCGGCAGCATGAACAGGTTGGCCAGCGCCACGCCGTAGATGGTCGCCACGAAGGCGGCCGCGATGCCGTGGCCGAGTTTGCTCGGATCGGCCAGGTTCTGCATCACCGCCATCAGGCCCATCACCGCGCCGATGATGCCCAGCGTGGGGGAATAGATGCCGGCGTTCTCGTACACTTTGGCGCCGGCCAGGTCGACCGCCTCGCGGGTGTCCAGGTCCACTTCCAGCACGCTGCGGATCGCCTCCGGCTCGCTGCCGTCGACCAGCAGCTGCAGGCCTTTGCTGATGAACGCATCGTGCTCCGCCTCGATCTGCGGCTCCAGCCCCAGCAGGCCCTGGCGCCGCGAGATTTCGCTCCAGCCGACGATCCGCTCGATCAGCTCGGCGGGCTCGTGCTGCGGCGGCCGGTAGATCATCGACAGCATCTTCCAGGCGTGCCTGAGCACCCCGCCCTGGTTCTGCACCAGCAGCGCGGCGAACGTGCCGAAGAACACGATCACGAACGCCGCCGGGTTCCACAGCGCGCCGGCCGTCGAGCCCTTCAGGATGGTGCCGGCGACGATCACCACGAAGGCCAGGATCGTGCCGCTGATGCTCGTCCGGTCCATCGCGTCAGCCGGTCCTCTGCAGCGCGGGCAGCAGTTGCCCGTGGACATCGGCCAGTCCGGCCAGGTCCATCACCAGGGCCAGCCGCCCGTCGCCGGTGACGGTGGCGCCGGCAATGCCCGGCACCCCCTCGAACAACGGACCCAGCGGCTTGATGATGACGTCCTCGCGGCCGAGCACCTCGTGCGCCAGGCAGCCCAGCCGCAGATGGCCGATGTGCAGTACCACCACATGCCGGCCGGCGGCGGTGGCCGCACCGGCCCAGCCGGCCAGATTGGCCAGCGGCAGGGCGCGGCCGCGATGGCTGGCGACCAGCCGTCCGTCCAGCATCCGGTCCTGCCCGTCGGCCAGTTCGAAAACTTCCTCGACGTTGCTCATCGGCATCGCGAACATGCGTTCGCCCACGCGCACCATCAGCACCCGCAGGATCGCCAGGGTCAACGGCACGGCCAGCTCCAGCTCGCTGCCCTGGCCGCGCTTGGAGCGCACCTGCAGGCTGCCGCCGAGTTCCGCCACCCGCGTCTTGACCACGTCCATGCCGACGCCGCGGCCGGAAATGTCGGAGACCGTCGCCGCGGTGCTGAAGCCGGGATGGAAGATCAGTTCGTAGCATTCGGTTTCGCTCAGGCGCGCCGCCTGCGGCTCGTCGATCACGCCCTTCTCCACCGCCTTGCGGCGCAGCACCTGCGCATCCATGCCGGCGCCGTCGTCGCTCACCGAGATCACGATGCGTTCGCCGCGCTGGCTCGCCGACAGGCACACCCGTCCCTTGCGCGGCTTGCCGCCGCGTTCGCGCAGCTCCGGCATCTCCACGCCGTGATCGAGCGCATTGCGCAGCAGATGGATCAGCGGATCGGCCAGCGCCTCGACCAGGCCGCGGTCGAGCTCGGTGTCTTCGCCTTCCAGCACCAGCTCCACGTCCTTGCCGAGCTGGCGCGCCAGGTCGCGCACGATCCGCGGAAACCGCTGGAACAGCCGGCTCACCGGCTGCATGCGCATGCCCAGCGCCGCGCGCTGCAGCTCGTCGGCGACCCGGTCCAGTTCGGCGGCGGAGGCCACCAGCGCCGCCTCGCCGCTTTGCCCGGCCAGGGTGAGCAGCCGGTTGCGCACCAGCACCAGTTCGCCGGCGCGGTTCACCAGCGCATCGAGCCGCCCGGTATCCACCCGCACGGTAGTCTCCGCCGCCGCGTGATGCGCGGGGGCCGGCGCCGCACGCGGCACCGGGGGAGGTGCGGCGGACGGCGCCGGTGCGGCCGTCGCGGGCGGGCCGTCCTTGCCGTGCAGCGCGTCCAGCAGGGCCTCGAATTCGTCGTCGTCGATCGTGGCGGCCGGACCCGGTCCGGCACTCGCCGGCGGCGCTGCGGCGGCCGCGCCGGGGACGCTGGTGCCGTACAAGGTGTCCAGCAGCGCCTCGAATTCATGGTCGTCGATCCCGCCGGCGGCGGCCGCGACCGCGGGGGGCGGCTCCGCTTTCGCCGGCGCGGGGCCGGCGGCGACCGGCAGCAGGCGTTGCAGCAGTGCCGCGGGCGGCATCGCCAGCGGCACCCTGGCATCCAGTGCGGCCATCATCTCGTTGAGCAGGTCCAGCGCTTCGAGCAGCGCGTCCATCTGTGCCGCGCCCAGCACCACCTTGCCGTTGCGGGCCTCGTTGAGCAGGTCCTCGGCGTGATGGCACAGCAGCACCATCGGTTCGGCCGCCAGAAAACCGGCACCGCCCTTGACCGTGTGGAAGGCGCGGAACACCGCATTCAGCAGCTCGGTGTCGTCGGGCGCGGATTCCAGCTCGACCAGCTGCTCGCCGAGCCGCTGCACCAGCTCGCCCGCCTCGACCAGGAAGTCCTGGAGCAGTTCGCTGTCGAATGCCGCATTCACCGCGACACCGCCTTCAAAAACCGAATTCGCTGAGCAGCCGGTCGGCGTCTTCCTGGCTGGACACCGTGGCCGCGCTGGCCGGCGCCTCGCTGCCCGCCAGCGCTCCGGTCAGCCGCACCAGTTCCAGCAGCGACGATTCGACGGCGCCGATGAAGTTGGCGACCTTCTTGATCCGCTGCCCGCTCAGGTCCTGCCACGATTGCGCCATCACCATGTCGGCCAGGCCCTCGCTGCAGCTCACGGCGAAACCGACGGCCTCGCGCGCCAGCACGCCGGCGGCGTCGCTGTCGCCGGACCACTTCAGCATTTCGCCCGCGTTCTGCGCCAGCGACTCCGCCTGCGGGCGCATGCGTTCGGCGAAATCCAGGCTGCGATGTGCCGCCTGGGCGCTCATCTCGAGCGCTTCGTTCAGATGCTGGCGGGCATCGGCGACCCGGCCGGGCACGCCTTCCTGCGCCAGTTCGCCGCCCACCCGGCGCACCGCGTCGTGCAGGTCGCGCGCAAGCTGGCCGAGCGCGCGGAACAGGCGCTGTTCGCGCTGGCGCACCATCACGTCCAGCGCCTGTTCGAACATGGCGCCGTCGGAACTGCTCAGCAGCTCGCGCAATTCGGCCGGCAACGCTTCCTCGTTCACGATGGGAAGGATGGCTTTCATGCGTTCGCTCCGCTGGCGGCGATCCGTTCGAAGATCTTGGTGAGTTTTTCCTGCAGGGTGATCGCCGTGAACGGCTTGACGATGTAGCCGTTCACGCCCGCCTGGGCAGCGGCGATGATCTGGTCGCGGTTGTTCTCCGCCGTCACCATCAACACCGGCACCCCCTTCAGCGCGGGCTCTGCGCGGATCGCGCGCAGCAGCTCGATGCCGGTCATGTTGGGCATGTTCCAGTCCGTCACCACCAGGTCGACCGGAGTCTTGCGCAGCATTTCGATCGCGTTCTGGCCGTCGTCGGCCTCCTGGATCAGCGGATTGCTGAAGCCCAGTTCGACCAGCAGGTTGCGAACGATGCGCCGCATGGTGGAGAAGTCGTCCACCACCAGTATTTTCATGTTCTTGTCCAAACACCTTCTCCGCTTGCGCTGCATGCACTGTTGAAACCAGTGCGCCAGACCTCGGGAATCCGCATCACGTGACCGGTCAACCGCGCCAGTCGGTCAACCGGGCACGCAACCGGATCACGGCCTGCCCATGGATCTGGCACACCCGCGATTCACTCACGCCGAGCACGGCGCCGATTTCCTTGAGATTCAATTCCTGCTCGTAATACAGCGACATCACCAGTTGTTCGCGTTCGGGCAGATTGCCGATCGCCTCGGCCAGCGCGTCGCGCATGCCGTCGCGCTCGATGCTGTCGTGCGGGTTGAGCCCGGTTTCGTCGGCCACGTTCAGCACGACGCCTTCCTCGTTGTCGTCCGACGCGGTAAGGCTGAGCAAGCGCACGCAGGCCGCGTCGGCGAGTACCTGGTGGTATTCGTCCGCGCTGATCCCGAGCCGCCGCATGATCTCGGCATCCTCCGCCTCGGCGCCGGTCTCGGTCTCGATCTGGCGCACCACTTCGGCCACTTCCCGCGTCTTGCGGTGCACCGAGCGCGGTGTCCAGTCGGTACGCCGCAACTCGTCGAGCATCGCGCCCCGGATGCGGATGCCCGCATAGGTCTCGAAGCTCGCCCCGTGACCGAGCGAGTAATGTCGCGATGCTTCCAGCAAACCGATCATCCCCGCCTGCACCAGATCGCCCACGTCGACGCTGGCCGGCAACCGCCCCATCAGGTGATAGGCGATACGCCGTACCAGCGGCGCGTGCCGACGCACCATTTCGTCGGCACTCTCGCGGGAATGTTGTAGGTATTGCGATGCCACACTCATTTCAGCACCCTGCCGCCGGGGTCGCCCGGCCACCAAAAAAGGCAATCCGGTCGAGGCCCGAACGTTCGGGTTCTGTCCATTTATCGACCGCACCTGCCAATTGCTTGAACGCCAGCGCCGAACGGCTCGAAGGCCACAGGTCGACCACCGCGCGCTGCCGGCGGATGGCCTGCCGCAGCCGTTCGTCCTGCGGCACCCAGCCCGTGAATTCGATCACCACCTCGAGAAAGCGGTCGCAGACCCGCGACAGCTTCTGGTGCAATTGCTGTGCCTCGCCCTGGTTGTGCACCATGTTCGCCACCATGCGGAAGCGGCGCACGGCGAAGTCGCGGCTGAGCACCTTGATCAGCGCATAGGCATCGGTCAGCGAGGCCGGCTCGTCGCACACCACCAGCATCACGTCGTCGGCGGCGGCGGCAAACATCGCCACGCTGTCCGACAGGCCGGCGGCCGTGTCGATCAGCAGGTAGCGCGGCGGCGGCGCCAGGTCGTCGAAGGCGCGGATCACCGCCGCGTGCTCGCCGCTGCCCAGCTGGGTCAGGCGGCGCGCGCCGGAACCCGCCGGAACCACCCGCAACCCGTGCGGTGCGCTCAGCAGCAGATCCTCCAGCGCGCACTGGCCGTCCAGCATGTGGCCGATATGCCGCGACGGCGCGAGCCCGAGCAGCACATCGACGTTGGCCAGGCCCATGTCGGCGTCGAGCACCATCACGTCGTGGCCGGCCATCGACAGCATCATGCCCAGGTTCACCGCTACCGTGCTCTTGCCGACGCCGCCCTTGCCGCCGGCCACGGCGATCGCGCGGCAATGGCGGTGCGGCGACGGCGCTTTCGCCAGCAGGCTGCTGGCCTGGTGCCCGGACGCCGGCGCCGGCTCGCTGCTGCCGGCCAGCGTCATCGGGAAGTGCTTCAGGCCCCAGGCTTGATCCATCGCGAGTACTCCGTTCATGCGCCGGCCACCGCGAGGCCGAAACGTTCGGCCATCTGTTCGTCGTCCGGCAGCTGGTTTTTCTGCGCCTGCGCGGTGCGGCAGACCAGCACCCGCGCATCCGCCATGGCGATGTCCTCGGGCACGCGCTGGCCGTCGGTGGTGTAATCCAGCGGCAGCCGATGGCGGATCAGCACCGACAGCGCACCGCCCAGGCTCGGCGCCTCGTCGAGCTTGGTCAGGATGCAGGCGGCCGGCTTCAGCGGCAGGTAGGCGCGCACCGCCTCGTCCAGCGACCGCGATTGCGTATTGGCCGCCAGCACCAGGCTGGCACGCACCTCGCCGGTGCCGGAAAACAACTCCAGTTGCTGCGCCAGCCGCGGATCGCCGCCGGCCACGCCGGCGGTATCGATCAGCACGGTATGCCTGTCGCGCAACAGTTCGAGCACCTTGCGCAGGCTTTGCGCGTCGTAGGCCGGGTAGACCCGGATGCCGAGCAGGCGGCCGTAATGCTCCAGCTGCGCGGCGGCGCCGATGCGGTAATGATCGGTACTGACCAGCGCAACCTGCTCGACTCCGCGGTGCAATACGGCACGGGCGGCGAGCTTGGCGATGGTGGTGGTCTTGCCCACGCCGGTGGGGCCGATCAGCGCGGTGACGCCCTGGTCGTCGGACAGGTTGCGGCCGCTCACCGCCAGGCTGCGGCTGAGCATGCCCAGCGGCAGGTAACGTGCCTGTTCGGCGTTGATCTGCGCGGGCAAGGCCGACACCAGCTGCCTGGCCACGTCCGGCTCGATGCCGAGCCGGGTCATCTCGCGCAGCACGCGCGCGCGCAGCGGCTGGCGCCGTTCCATGTCGTTCCACGCCAGGCTCGACAACTGCACCTCCAGCATCTCGCGCATGCTGGCCAGTTCGGCGCGCATGCGCGCCGTGTCCTGCATGGCGCGCTCCATCAGCGGGTGCATCGGCACCGGTTCGGCGGGCACCGCCGCGGAAGGCGACGGTGCCGCGTCCGGCGCCGGCGGCGTGCGCGCGGCGATTTTCTTTGCCACGGCCTTTGCGGTCGCGCTCGTTGCCGCCGGTGCCGCTGCCGGCAACGGCGCCGGGGGCGGCGGCATCTCGGCCGGCGCGGCCGCGACCGGTTCGCCCGGCAGCGCCAGCGGCGCGCCGTGCCGTGCCGCTTCGCGCACCAGCGACTCGTCGTAATCGATCGCGGCGATGACCTCGATGCCTTCATCGAGCCGACGGGTGGACAGGATCACCGCCTCCGGCCCCTGCTCTTCGCGCACTTCGCGCATGGCCTGGCGCATGTCCGCGGCGACGAAACGTTTGATCTTCATGCGTGATTGCTCCAGCCGCGGGGTACGGGAAACGGGTCACGGGGCACGTGCCGGCGGCGCTGAACCCGTACCCGCAGTCCTGCGCCCAGGTCCGGGCCGCCGCATCGCCGACGTTCCCCGTGCCCCGTTTCCCGTGTCCGCCTCAAGCTCTTCATCGCAACCCACTCCTCGCTCAGCGTCCCAATGCCTGCACCAGCCGCACACGCCGGTTGTCGGGCACCTCGTTGTAAGCAAGTACGTGCAGGTTCTGTGCCACATGGCGGGTAAAGCGCGCCAGCCACGGCCGCAACTGTGGCGCCACCAGCAAAACGGCGGGTTCGCCGCTCACTTCCTGGCGTCGCGCGGCCTCGGCCACGCTCTGCTGCAGGCGGTCCGCCAGGCCCGGTTCCACCGCCGCGCCGGCCACGCCGCCGCCGCTGGCGAGCGAGCTGAGCAGGATCTGTTCGAGCTCCGGGGCGAGCGTGATGACCGGCACCTCGGTGCCCAGTCCGGTGATCTCCTGCACGATCTGCCGGCCCAGCGCGACGCGCACCGCGGCGGTCAAAACGCCGGGATCCTGACTCTGCCCGGCATGCTCCGCCAAGGATTCGACGATGCTGCGGATGTTGCGGATCGGCACCCGTTCGGCCAGCAGGTTCTGCAGCACCTTGACCACCGCGCCCAGCGACAGCCGCTTGGGCACCAGGTCCTCGACCAGCTTCGGCGCCGTGCCGGCCAGCCGGTCCAGCAGCTGCTGCACGTCCTGGTGGCTGAGCAGTTCGTGCGCATGGTTCTGCAGGATGTTCGACAGGTGGGTGGCGATCACCGTGGCCGGGTCGACCACGGTATAGCCGTAGCTCTGCGCCAGCTCGCGCTGGCCGCTGTCGATCCACACCGCTTC
>JAGWMU010000241.1 GCA_028873095.1 Pseudomonadota bacterium
CCGTCAGCGGCGTGCGCCGCGGCGACCGCGTGCTCGACCTGGCCGGCGGCACCGGCGACATCGCCGCGCTGCTCAAGCCGGTGGTCGGCGACGAGGGCGAGGTGGTGGTCGGCGACATCAACGCCGCCATGCTCGATGTCGGCCGCGACCGCCTGACCGACCGCGGCCTGGTCGCGGGCCTGCGCTGGGCCCAGCTCAACGCCGAGGCGCTGCCGTTCCCGGACCACAGCTTCGACGCGGTGACGATGGCCTTCGGCCTGCGCAACGTCACCGACAAGGACAAGGCACTGGCCGACATCTGCCGCGTGCTCAAGCCCGGTGGCCGCGCGCTGGTGCTGGAGTTCTCCCGGGTGCACAACGAGCTGTTCGGCAAGCTCTACGATTTCCACTCGTTCAAGGTGCTGCCGAAGCTCGGCCAGCTGTTCGCCGGCGACGCCGACAGCTACCAGTACCTGGCCGAGTCGATCCGCAAGCACCCGGACCAGGAAACCCTCAAGGGCATGATGGAACGCGCCGGCTTCGGCCGCGTCGAGGTGCGCAACCTCACCGGCGGCATCGTGGCGATCCATCGCGCCTACAAGTTCTGACGGCGGCCGCGCCCGCTGCCTGACCGCGCCGGTCAGCCGGCCGGCACACGCAAGTCCTGCAGCAAGGTCCCGGCCTGCCCCGCTTCCCGTTCGTGCCCCGGATCGCGCCAGGTTTCCTGCAGCGCATCGGCGTACCAACGGCGCATCGCGGGCAACTCCAGCAGGCGTCCCGCATAGGCGCCGGCCGCATCGCCAAGGGCCAGCCCGTAGGTCTGGACGCGGAAAGCCACCGGCGCGAAGAACGCATCGACCGCACCGAACGCCGCACCCGCCAGGAACGGCCCGCCGAACCGCTCCAGGCCCTCGCTCCACAGTTCGTCGATGCGGGTGATGTCGGCATGCAATGCCGCCGGCAGATCGTCCGGCAGGCGAATGCGCACGCCGCAGTTCATCCCGCAATGGCTGCGCAGCGCCGCGAAGCCCGAATGCATCTCGGCCGCGGCGCAGCGGGCCCATGCGCGCGCCAGCGGATCGGACGGCCAGACGCCCGGATGGCGCTCGGCCAGGTATTCGACGATGGCCAGCGAATCCCACACCACGGTATGGCCGTCGTGCAGGCACGGCACCTTGCCGTTCGGCGAAAATTCGCGGAACACGCGCCAGCATTCGCCATTGCCTTGCGCGAACGGCACCAGGTGCTCACGGAACGGGATGCCCAGCTCGCCGAGCAGCAGCCACGGCCGCAGCGACCAGGACGAGTAGTTCTTGTTGGCGACATGAAGCTGGTACATGCAACGTTCTCCGGTGGCGATTCAGGTCTGTTCGCAAGGGTCGCATGCCGGCGGCATGCGCGGCGTGGTCCGCCGCACGTTCGCCAGCGCCACGCCGGCCACCGTGATCACGCCGCCGGCCAGCGTCAGCGGGCCGGGATGTTCGCCCAGCCACAGCCAGCCGATCAGCACCGCGATCGGCGGCGAAAAATAGATGAAGCTGGACACCTGCGAGGCGGAGGCCCGTTGCAGCGCGGCGTTCCAGGCCATGTAGCCGACGAAGGTCGGCGCGATGCCCAGCCACAGCAGCGCGGCGACATGCGACCAGGGCGCCGCGTGCCAGGCCGCGCCGATGCCGGTCGCGAACGGCAGCGCCCCCAGCGCGCCGGCGAACAGCGTGAAGGCCGTGACCCCGATCATGCTGCTGCGCGCGAAGAACGACTTCAGGCCGACAAAAAAGATCGCCGAAGCGAGCACGCTGACCAGCACCAGCGCCGCCATCGGTTCGAACTTCACCTGCTTGCCGCTGGCCAGCACCACCAGCACCACGCCGACCAGGGCCACACCAAGGCCGGTCAGCATGCGGGTGGACAGGCGCTCGTGCAGCCACACCGCGGAAACCGCCGCGGTGGCGGCCGGCGCCAGCGAGATCAGGATCGACGCGGTGCCGCTGGCGATCCGCGTTTCGGCATAGTTGAGGCACACGTGGTAGACGGTAAACCCGATCACGCCCAGCACGGCCAGCGCCGGCCAGTCGCGCCGTGCCGGCAACGGTACCCGCCGAACCG
>JAGWMU010000089.1 GCA_028873095.1 Pseudomonadota bacterium
CTGGCCAATCGTTCGATCGACGACATCGCCCGGCTCGACCCGCGCATCAACGTGACCGACCAGGGCGACGGCTCCATTTCCGCCAATGGCCAGCCCAACCGCTACAACAACATCAGCGTCGACGGCATCACCCAGGGCGACCCGTTCGGGCTCAATGCCAATGGCCTGCCGTACCAGGGCTCGCCGATCTCCTACGACACGATCGCCGAGTACAACATCTCCACCGCGAACTTCGACGTCACCTCCGACACGGTCGGTGCCGACATCAACGCGGTGACCAAGTCCGGCACCAACGAATTCCACGGTTCGGTGTATTACGTCTACCGCAATGCCAACCAGCTGGTCGGCGATGCGGGCTGGCTCAACAGCAGCGACCCGGGCTACCGCTACAGCGGCTACAAGAAGGACTGGACCGGCGGGTTCACCCTGGGCGGCCCGATCATCAAGGACAAGCTGTTCTTCTTCGCCTCCGCCGAGCAGGAAAACACCGACGGCATCGGTGCGGATTCGGCCAACGGCCTGGACCCCTCGCTGGGCAACGGTCCGTCCACGTCCAACAAGATCTCCCCCGGAGACCTGCAGAAAATCATCGACACCGCCAGGCAGCTGGGCCTGCAGCCGGGCAGCCTGGGCGCCAGCGGCACAACGCTGAAGGACAAGCGCTATCTGGTCAAGCTGGACTGGAACATTTCCGACAGGCATCGCGCCAGCCTGACCTACCAGCGCACCACCGAAGTCCAGCCGATCGTGCAGGGCAACAGTTCCAACGCGATCGGCCTGAGCAGCTACTGGTACACCAAGCGCAGCCTGACCGAGAACATGGCCCTGCAGTTGTTCGACGACTGGACCGACAATTTCTCCACCGAGACCAAGGTCAGCTACCAGACCTTCGATCAGGCGGCCGCCGGTCCGGCCAGGCAGCCGCAGGTGAACGTGTTCACCGATCCGTCGGGCCGCGGCCCGCAGGTGCATCTGGGCGAGGACCAGTTCCGGCATTACAACCAGATCGATACCAAGCAATGGCGCGTGTTCCTTGCCGGAACCCTGTATCTGGGCGACCACACGCTGAAGGGCGGCATCGACTACCAGCGCAACAACATCTACAACCTGTTCGGCCGCACCGAGTTCGGCAACTACACCTTCTGGGGCCTGAGCAATTTCGCCGCGGGCAACTACAACTCGTATTTCCTCTACCAGCCGGCCGCCGGCTTCAACCTCGGCGATGTCGCGGCCACATGGGTCTACAGCCAGTACAGCCCGTTCCTGCAGGACACCTGGCAAGTCAATGACAACCTGTCGCTGACCTACGGCGTGCGCGCGGACATCCCGCACTCCGGTTCCAGGCCGGTCTACAACCCGGCCTTCCAGCAGGCATTCGGCTACCGTAACGACAATTCCCTGGGTTCGAAGAACACGGTGTTCGAGCCGCGCTTCTCGTTCAATTACAACTTCGACACCGCGCGCATGACCCAGCTGCGCGGCGGCGTGGGCCTGTTCCAGACCTCTCCGCCGACGGTCTGGATGACCAATCCGTACCAGAACAACGGCGTCACCGTGGCCACGTACCAGTCGTTCGATCCCGCCACGGCGCCGTTCAGTCCCGACCCGTTCCACCAGAACGTGCCGTCCGGCAACAACACCATCGGCGACGTGGACACCATCTCGCACGACTTCAAGCTGCCCACGGTGTGGAAGTTCAGCCTGGCGCTGGACCGCGAGCTGCCGTGGTGGGGGCTGATCGCCTCGATCGAGGCGGAGCACATCAAGGTCGACAACGGGATCTTCTACCAGGCGATCAATCTCGGCGCGCCGACCGGCGTGCTGCCCGACGGCCGCCTGCAGTACTGGAAGACGCCGGGCGAGAAGGCGAAGAGTTCCGATGCCGCCTTCAATCGCAACCGCCAGTTCGACCAGTTCTCGACCCTGCTGAGCAACACCAGCAAGGGTCATTCCGACAGCCTGACGCTGTCACTGGCCAAGCCGTTCTCCGAGAGCTGGTTCGGCAACCTCAGCTTCACCCTCAATCATGCGAACGAGGTCAATCCGGGCAACAGCTCGCAGGCTTCCTCCGGCTACAAGTACGTGGTGCGCACCAACCCGAACGAGGAGCGGGCGGGCATCGCCGACCGCAACATCGCCCAGACGGTCAAGGCATCGCTGACCTGGCAGCATCGGTTCATCGGCGATTACAAGACCACCGTCTCGGCGTTCTACACCGGCCAGAGCGGCACGCCGTACAGCTGGATCTTCTCCGGCGACGTGAACGGCGACGGCATCTCGTTCCAGGATCCGGTCTACATCCCGACCGTGAACGACCCGAAGGTCAGCTACGGCAACGCCAGCGCGCAGCTGGTCCAGCAATTCCAGGACTTCATCTCCGGCAACAGCTACCTGCGCGATCACCGCGGCCAGATCGCCGGCCGCAACACCGTGCGCTCGCCGTGGGTCAACCAGGTCGACATGAGTTTCTCGCAGGAGGTGCCCGGCATTTTCCGTGGCAACAAGGGCGAGATCCGCCTGGACATCTACAACTTCCTGAACCTGATCGACAGCAACTGGGGACAGGCCCGCTACACGGGGTTCAACACCCGCACGCTGGCCGGCTACAACGGCGTCAATGCCCAGGGGCAGTATGTGTACTCCCTGCCGACCGACAGTAAGGGCAACTACCAGGCGCAGCCGCTGATCACCTATGACGCCGGCAGCAACCCGACCCGCGTGGTCTCGCGCTGGTCGGCGATGCTCACCTTGCGCTACACCTTCTGATCCGGGGTCGGCGCGCAAAAGCTCAGGCCGGCGCCCGCGAGGGTGCCGGCTTCTTGCCGATGCTTGACCGCGCGGCGGCAGGCGCGGGAAGCTGCAGGACAGGCGCAACCTGTTCGAGCAAACACGGAGATCGACCCGAATGAATGACACGGTTACCGGTGCGGCCGGCAAGGCTGCCGCCGTCAGCGCGCGCATCTCGCCGATCGGCGGGCTGGACATCCTCTCGCGCAACGAAGTGGCGCGACTGCGCGGCGCCAGCGATTCGGGCCTGCATGCGCTGCTGCGCCGCTGCGCACTGGCCGTGCTGACCTCCGGCGTCATCAGCGACGATCCGCGCATGGTCATGGAGCAGTATCCGGACTTCGACATCCAGGTGTTGCAGCAGGATCGCGGCATCAAGATCGAGCTCAGCCACGCTCCGGCGCAGGCTTTCGTGGACGGCCAGATCATCCGCGGCATCAACGAGTTGCTGGTGGCGGTGGTGCGCGACATCGTCTACGTCGCGACCCAGCTGGAAACGATGAAGGGCGATCTGGAGGGTTCGGCCGCGCTGACCCAGGCCGTGTTCGAGATCCTGCGCAATGCGCGCATCCTGAAGCCGAACATCGACCCCAGCCTGGTGGTGTGCTGGGGCGGCCATTCGATCTCGCGCGAAGAGTACGACTACACCAAGCTGGTCGGTTATCAACTGGGTCTGCGCGGCATGGACATCTGCACCGGCTGCGGTCCGGGGGCGATGAAGGGGCCGATGAAGGGCGCGACCATCGCCCATGCCAAGCAGCGTCGCCGGCACAATCGCTACGTCGGCATCACCGAACCGGGCATCATCGCCGCCGAGTCGCCGAACCCGATCGTCAACCACCTGGTGATCATGCCGGACATCGAGAAGCGGCTCGAGGCGTTCGTGCGCATGGGCCACGGCATCATCGTGTTTCCCGGCGGCGTCGGCACCGCCGAGGAGATCCTCTACCTGCTCGGCATCCTGCTGCACCCGGACAATGCCGGGACGCCGTTCCCGCTGATCTTCACCGGCCCGCGGGAATCGGCCGACTATTTCGAACGGATCGACCACTTCCTGCGGCTGGCCCTGGGCGACGAGGTGGCGCGGCATTACCGGATCATCGTGGACGACCCGGCGGTGGTGGCGCGGACGATGGTCAAGGGTCTCGACAAGGTGCGCCAGAACCGGCTCGATACCCGGGACGCGTTCTTCTTCAACTGGGCGCTGCAGGTTCCGCTGGCGTTCCAGACCCCGTTCCGCCCCACCCACGAGGCGATGCGCGGCCTGCAGATCCGCCGCGATCGCCCGCTGCACGAGCTGGCGGCGGACCTGCGCCGGGTCTTCTCCGGCATCGTGGCCGGCAACGTCAAGGAAGAGGGCGTGCTGGCGATCGAGCGGCGCGGCCCGTTCGAGATCGATGGCGATGCGGACATCATGCGCGCGCTGGACGAACTGCTGCAGGCGTTCGTCGCGCAGCACCGGATGAAGTTGCCGGGCGGTACCGCGTACGTGCCGTGCTACCGGGTGCTCACCGGCTGAGGCGGCCGCCGGATCTTCCGGTTCCGGCTTGACAGTCCGATGCAGCGCCGACAAACTACGCAGCTCACGCCCGAATAGCTCAGCTGGTTAGAGCACTTGACTGTTAATCAGGGGGTCGTTGGTTCGAGTCCAACTTCGGGCGCCATCTTCGAAGGCCAGCAAGTCATTGCTGGCCTTTGCTTTTCTGGTATCGCTAGAGTCTTCAGCTCGTCGGCGTTCGACCCTGTGATTTGCCCAGAGGTACAGTTTCGGTACACCGCCGATACTGGAGCGTCTCATGGCAACGATTGTGCGAACCCCTTCGGACACGTGGAAGGCCGTCATCCGCATGCAGGGATGGCCGACCACGGCCAAAACTTTCCGTATCAAACGCGGCGCCGAGGGTTGGGCGCGCCGCACCGAAGTCGAGATGGTGCGCGGCGTGTACATCGAGCGTGGCGCGTCGGAGCGCCTGACGCTGGACGCCGCGCTGAAGCGCTACCTGTCCGAAGTCACGCCGACCAAGAAACCAACCACCCAGCAGACCGAGGTGGAGCGGGCGAAGCCGCTGCGCGCCTTCTTCGGCAAGTACTCCCTCGCGGCCAACAGAGTTGGGGCTGCAGGCGTCCAGCGCGCTTCGATGGGGGTACCGTGCGGCGTCCTTGCCACACCCTGCGGGCCGGCGTTGCCGGCGCACGGCTGGCCTTCAGGCTGTGACGGGTACGGGCTTGGAGGACGGTAGCCGCATGCGCGGCTGTGGGTCAGCGGGCGGTGGAGATTCCGGCCTCGTGGCGAAGTCGCGGACAATGCGACCAGATGGCCCCGGCCCGGTATCGGTCGGCATGGCGTTATATATCATCTGGTGATAGCATGGTTGCAACGCACGAGCACGGTCTGGACAACCTGTTGTTGCTGCATGGCGAGGTCTACGATCAGGGCGATGGCTTCTGGATCAAGATCGAGGCATGGCAGGTGCCGACGGACGAGCACATGCCGCATGGCATCCGCTACGCGCTTACGCTGCATGATCGGCATGGCACGCGCTTGCTTGGCTACGACAACGCCCACGCCGTGAAGCCGCCGAAGCGCAACAAGTTCGCCGGACGAAGGCTGGCCTACGACCACAAGCACCGGCACGCACGGGACAAGGGTGTGCCCTATGAGTTCACCGGCGCCGACCAGCTGCTCAAGGATTTCTTTGGCGAGGTCGACCGCGTGTTGAAGGAGGCAAAGGCATGAAGAAGATCGTCATTGGCATCGCCACACAGGAAGCCATCCGCGACCGCGCGCTGGCCATCGCGCGCGGCGAACGCAAGCCGGCGGCGAGCGAGCCGAAAATCTGGTTCACCTCCATGCGCTCGCTGGCCGAGGTGTTGTCCGACGACAACCGCGCCTTGCTGAAGCTGATCCGCGAGCAGAAGCCCGAGTCGCTGAACCATTTGGCGGAACTGAGCGGGCGCGCGCCCAGCAACCTGTCGCGCACCCTGAAGACGATGGAGCGCTACGGGCTGGTGGAGCTGCGCCGGCAGGCGCGTCAGGTGCAGCCGGTGGCCAAGGCCAGCGAGTTCCTGATCCAGGCCGCATAAGAAGCGATGCCCCATCGGCACGACCGCTGCGGGTGTGCCGCTCGTTGTTTATGCGCAGTCCCGTGGCGCGCCGGGGCGACAGGCCGGTGATTGCAGAACTTACCGTGGCGCTGTCATAGGGCGTATTGGCGGCCACCGCTGGGCTTGCGGGTATCCTTGGGCTTGGCAAGCCGGCGGCAGGCGTTTGAATTGGTTACTGGAACCGCCGTATGCGGAACCGCATGTACGGTGGTGTGGGAGGGGGCCGGAGGATTCCGGCTCCCTACCCCCGACTGGCAACGCCAGAATCTCCAGTGCGTCGGTGTTCGCACCTGTGATTTGTCCGGTCATGCTGCACGCGGGCGGATTTGCGAGAGGTCGCCGCCCAGCTCGCGGCGAGCCACTTCCAGTTCGTAATTCTTCTGTAGGTTCACCCAGCTCTGCGCATCGGTGCCGAAGTAGCGCGCCAGGCGCAAGGCCGTGTCGGCGGTGATGCCGCGACGCTCGCGCACGATGTCGTTGACGCGCGCAGGAGTGACCCCGATGGCATTGGCCAGCGCCGTGCTGGAAAGACCGAACGGCAGCATGAACTCCTCGCGGAGGATTTCGCCGGGATGAATGGGGGGGAGTTTCCGGGTCATGTCGGATTCCTCAGTGGTAGTCAACGATTTCGACATCCAGTGCATCTCCGTCCAGCCAGCGGAAGCACACGCGGAACTGATCGTTGATGCGGATGCTGTGCTGGCCGGCGCGGTCGCCCCTGAGTGCTTCCAGCCGGTTGCCGGGTGGTACACGCAGGAAGTCGAGTGCTGCAGCCGCGTGCAGTTGCGTGAGCTTGCGCCGCGCGACCGTTTCGATGTTCACGAACCTTCGTACACGGTTGCCGTTGAACAGGACTTCCGTATCCTTGTCGGCGAAGGTTTTTATCATGCGTTTATCGTATATCGGTATGCGATATTTCGCAATCATCCGACGGTACACCAGCGGTACACCGCTCAGCTCGCCGACCTTTCGCCAGACTTCACCAAGTTTATGATTGCAAACTGCTTTCGGCTTCTCGGGCCTTCGTCGGGCTTCGCTGGTATTTCCTGGCATATTGATTTGGCAGCGAACTTTTGGTGTGGCGCTGGATCGCTGTCTATCCGAAGTCGCGCCGACCAAGAAGCCCGACCTGACTCGCCGCCACGCCAGCGATCGAACCCGCGCCCGGTTGCCCGGGCACAGACAGTCCCGATTACACTCCACCCTGAACTGCGTTGGCCCGCTGCAGTTCGAGCAGCAGCGGCGGACGGCCCAGGCCGGCGGGCCGGTTCATGATTGCGGTCATGGGCTGCGCCATCCGGGCGCAAGGTGATGCCTCCCCGGGAAACAACCCCAAACCGAAAGCCACCCGCGGACCGCCCATGCCCTCTCTCGATACGACAAAAATCGCCATCATCGGCCTCGGCTACGTCGGCCTGCCGCTGGCAGCGGCGTTCGGCAGGCATTACGACACTCTCGGGTTCGATGTCCACGCCGCACGCATCGCGCAACTGCGCGCCGGCCGCGACCACACCCGGGAAACCCCGGCCGACGAGCTTGCCGCGGCGCACCGGCTCGGCTACACCGACGATCTGCAGGCGCTGCGCGGCTGCAATGTGTTCATCGTCGCCGTACCCACCCCGATCGACGAGCACAAGCGTCCCGATTTCACGCCGCTGCTGAAGGCCAGCCAGTCGATCGGCAGCGTCCTCAAGCGCGGCGACGTGGTGATCTACGAATCCACCGTGTATCCCGGCGCCACCGAGGAGATCTGCGTACCCGAGCTGGAGCGCGCCTCCGGCCTGGTCTTCAATGCCGACTTCACCGTGGGCTACAGCCCCGAGCGGATCAACCCCGGCGACCGGCAGCACCGGCTCACCACCATTCCCAAGATCACCTCCGGCTCCACCCCGGCCGCGGCCGACTTTGTCGATGCGCTGTACCGCAGCATCATCACCGCGGGTACGCACAAGGCGCCCAGCCTCAAGGTGGCCGAGGCGGCCAAGGTGATCGAGAACACCCAGCGCGATGCCAACATCGCGCTGATCAACGAGTTCGCGCTGATCTTCCATCGGCTCGGCATCGACACCCAGGACGTGCTGGCCGCGGCCGCCACCAAATGGAATTTCCTGCCGTTCCAGCCGGGCCTGGTCGGCGGCCACTGCATCGGCGTCGATCCGTATTACCTGATCCAGAAGGCGCAGGCGGTGGGCTATTACCCCGACATCCTGCTCGCCTGTCGCCGCATCAACGACGCGATGGGCCAGCACGTGGCCAGCGAAGTGGTGAAGCTGATGATCCGCCAGGGCCGCGCCATCAAGGGCAGCCGCGTGCTGGTGCTGGGCCTCACCTTCAAGGAAAACTGTCCCGACCTGCGCAATACCCGCGTGGTGGATCTGGTCAAGGAGTTCGAGAGCTTCGGTGCCGTCGTCGACATCCACGATCCCTGGGCCGACGCGGCCGAAGCGAAGGCGGAATACGGCCTCGACCTGCTGCCCGGGCCACCGCAGCCCGGCGTCTACGACGCCATCGTGCTTGCGGTCGCGCACGGCGAGTTCACGGCGGCCGGCAGCCGCGACATGCGTGCGTGGGCCAACGGCCGCGCGGTGTTGTACGACATCAAGGGCGTGTTGCCCAAGGATGAGGTCGACGGGCGCCTGTGAGCGCGATCGGTCGCCCGATCTGCCGGTGCCGGCGCGGGTTGTCGGCGACGGCCGGTGCGCGGGACGGTCCCGGCCACGGTCGGGCCGGTGGCCGGCGTGCGTGCGGTCAATTCGCCTGCGCGCAGGTGGTGGCCTGGCTGGCGCTGGCCGGGCCGCCGCGGACGCGGCCGGCGTTGGAGACCACCACGCTCAGCGCGTGCCCGACGTTGCCGGCCCGGCAGAACAGCAGGGTGATGTTGCTGCCGCGGGCGCTGCCGTCCGGACGAAAGCGCACATAGTGCCGGCCGGCACTGCTCAAGATGGTCAATTTGCCGGCATAACCGCTGCCGGCATACAGCGGCCGTCCACGGTCCGGCTGACGGTCGCCATCGCTGTCGTGGCCGAGCAGCCAGCCGCCGTCCCAGCGCATCTCGTCGCTGCAACGGCTGCCGTCGCGGGTCGGACACAGCAGCGTGTGCCTGCCCGTCATCACGGCGGTGCCGCGGGCGTGCTGCAGTGCTGCGATGAAATCCGTCTGGGCGACCTGCAGCCGGTTGCGCGCCAGCAGGCTGCGCATCGGCGGCACCGCCATGCCGGTCAGGACCGCGGCGATCGCAAGCAGCATGATCTGCTCGATCAAGGTCATGCCGGCGTGTCGATGGCGGGGCTCGGGAAAGTGGCGCAAGGCCATGGCGTCGCTCCTGCGTTGCCGCGAACCCGCATCCTGCCGACGCTGGCGCACCGCGCCCAGCGGCCGGATGCCGGCAATGCTGTGGGCGTCTGCTGACACGAACTGTCAGCAGCGTCGATTTAAAATGCGGGGCCGCACCCACATCTGACCTCGATGACCGACCGTTTCCAGCTCGTTTCCCCGTATCGGCCCGCCGGCGACCAGCCGCTGGCGATCGAACGCCTGGTCGCGGGTTTCGAGGCAGGCCTCGCCGCGCAGACGCTGCTCGGCGTCACCGGCTCGGGCAAGACCTACACCATCGCCAACGTGATCGAGCGGGTGCAGCGCCCGACCATCGTGATGGCGCCGAACAAGACGCTGGCGGCGCAGCTTTACGGCGAGTTCAGGGAGTTTTTCCCCGACAACGCGGTGGAGTACTTCGTCAGCTACTACGACTACTACCAGCCGGAAGCCTACGTGGTGGCGTCGGACACCTTCATCGAGAAGGACGCCTCGATCAACGAACACATCGAGCAGATGCGGCTGGCGGCGACCAAGGCGCTGCTGTCGCGGCGCGACGCGATCATCGTGGCCACGGTGTCGGCGATCTACGGCCTGGGCAATCCCGAGGACTACCTGTCGCTGCGGCTGATCCTGGCCAAGGGCGAGCGGATCGAGCAGCGCCAGCTGATCCGCCAGCTCACCGAACTGCAGTACACCCGCAACGAGATGGAGCTGCGCCGCGGCACCTACCGCGTGCGCGGCGAGATCATCGACGTGTTCCCGGCCGAATCGGAGACCGAGGCGCTGCGCATCGAGCTGTTCGACGGCGAGGTGGAGAACCTGTCGCTGTTCGACCCGCTCACCGGCGACACCATCCGCAAGCTGCCGCGCTACACGGTCTATCCGCGCACGCACTACGCCAGCACCCGCGAGAGCGTGCTCAACGCGATCGAGACGATCAAGGTCGAGCTGAAGGAGCGGCTGGAGCAGCTGTACCGCGACAACAAGCTGCTGGAGGCGCAGCGGCTCGATCAGCGCACCCGCTACGACATCGAGATGATGGCCGAGGTCGGCTATTGCCAGGGCATCGAGAACTACTCGCGCCACCTGAGCCGGCGCGCGCCCGGCGAGCCGCCGCCGACCCTGTTCGACTACCTGCCCGCCGACGGCCTGCTGGTGGTGGACGAGTCGCACGTCAGCGTGCCGCAGCTCGGTGCGATGTACAAGGGCGACCGCTCGCGCAAGGAGACCCTGGTCGAGTTCGGCTTCCGCCTGCCGTCGGCGCTGGACAACCGGCCGCTGCGTTTCGAGGAATGGGAGCAGCGCGTGCCGCGCGCGATCTACATCTCCGCCACGCCGCGCGACTACGAGCTCGGGAAATCCGGCGGCGCCGTGGTCGAGCTGCTGGTGCGCCCGACCGGCCTGGTCGACCCGGAAGTGGAAGTGCGACCGGTGCGCACCCAGGTCGACGACCTGCTCAGCGAGGTGCACAAGCGGGTGGCGATGGGCGATCGCGTGCTGGTCACCACGCTGACCAAGCGGATGGCCGAAAACCTCACCGAATACCTCGGCGAGAAGAATGTGCGGGTGCGCTACCTGCATTCGGACATCGAGACGGTCGAGCGCAGCGAGATCATCCGCGACCTGCGCCTGGGCGTGTTCGACGTGCTGGTCGGCATCAACCTGCTGCGCGAGGGGCTGGACATGCCCGAGGTGTCGCTGGTGGCGGTGCTGGATGCCGACAAGGAGGGCTTCCTGCGTTCCACCGGCTCGCTGATCCAGACCATGGGACGCGCCGCCCGCAACGTGCGCGGCAAGGCGATCCTGTACGCCGACCAGGTCACCCGCTCGATGCAGGCGGCGATCGACGAGACCGCGCGCCGCCGCGAGAAGCAGATCGCGTGGAACCTGGCGCAGGGCATCACCCCGACCACGATCGTGCGGCGCATCGCCGACATCATGGAGGGTGCGCGCAGCGAGGCCGGCAATCGGCGCGGCGGCAAGGCATCGCGGGCCCGCGCGCTGGCCGAGCCGGCCGCCGATTACGGCGCGCTCGACGCGCAGCAGGCGGCCGGCATGCTGAAGAAGCTGGAGGCGCAGATGTACCGGCACGCGCAGAACCTGGAGTTCGAGGATGCCGCCCGGCTGCGCGACCAGATCCACCAGTTGCGGGAGCAGGCGCTGCGCTGAGGCGCCGGTTCATGGCGGATGTTGTCCAGCGCGGGCCGCTCCCGTATACTGCGCGGCTCGCGCGGCAGGATCGCCGCGGGACGGGCTGTTAGCTCAGCGGTAGAGCGCTGCCTCGACAAGGCAGATGTCGCAAGTTCGATCCTTGCACGGCCCACCAATTCCATCGACGACAAAGGCCACCT
>JAGWMU010000090.1 GCA_028873095.1 Pseudomonadota bacterium
GAAGCCGGGTCCGGGGCGAAGCCCAGAGGCGCCTGGGACCGCTCGAATGCTTGCTGCAGTTGGTATTTGAGTTGCGCCACGGTGTTTCCCGCTGACTGAGGTTCCTGGGCAGGACCCCGGTTCGGCGGGCCTGACCGGCAAGATCGTACGCGTTTATCCCCTGTGGCGCCGCATTATGGCAAACCGCGGCGGGAACGCGCACTTTCCGTTTCGGCGGCTTTTACCCCATACTTGGCGGTCTTCCAGCACCGATGACGTGTCGCGCGTCGGTCACAAGGGTCGCGGAAGCTAGCTGTTTTCGTGTCGTACCATCCAGCGGGGACCCTTGTCGCTAACCCGCCTCTGCTGCTGGCCGCCGCGCGGCCATGGAGAGTTGCCGTGGTGAAACCACTCCCGCGCCTGCGCCTGCAGGGCTTCAACAACCTGACCAAGGCCCTGAGCTTCAATATCTACGACATCTGCTACGCGGTGTCCGAAGAGCAGCGCCAGCGCTACATCGAATACATCGACGAGCAGTACGACGCCGACCGGCTGACCCAGATCCTCACCGACGTGGCGGAGATCATCGGCGCGAACATCCTCAACATCGCGCGCCAGGACTACGACCCGCAGGGCGCCTCGGTCACCATCCTCATCTCCGAGGAGCCGGTGGTGGAGAAGCTCGGGCGCGACACCATCTCCGGTGCCGTCGTCGCGCACATGGACAAGAGCCACATCACCGTCCACACCTACCCGGAAACGCATCCGCACAACGGCATCGCGACGTTCCGTGCGGACATCGACGTGGCCACCTGCGGCGTGATCTCGCCGCTGAAGGCGCTGAACTACCTGATCGACAGCTTCGAGTCGGACATCGTCATCGCCGACTACCGCGTGCGCGGCTTCACCCGCGACGTGAAGGGCAAGAAGCACTTCATCGACCACAAGATCAACTCGGTGCAGGACTACCTGGCCCGCCACATCCGCCAGAAGTACGAGATGTTCGACGTCAACGTGTACCAGGAAAACATGTTCCACACGAAGATGCACATCAAGGACTTCGACCTCGACACCTACCTGTTCGAGGCGCACGCCGACGACCTCTCGTTCAAGGAGCGCCAGCGCATCGAGTCGCTGCTGCGCCGCGAGATCGAGGAACTGTTCCACGGCCGCAACCTGATGTGACGAAAACCCGCCGAAAGGCGGGTTTTTCGCGTGGGTGCGCGGCGGCAGCGCACCCTGTGCGCGAATGCTCAAGGCATCGAACCCGGCAAGAGCCTTCGCGCACAGGGGGCGCTCCTACAGGCGATAGGCGACCTTCTTCATCACCAGCGAGCTCAGGTGCATCAGCCGGGGCAGCGGGAACGGCAGCTCGATGCCGCCGCGTTGCTGTGCGGCCTGCGCATGGCGGATCTCGTCGGCCTGCATCACGGTCAGCACGGCGCGCGAGCGGCGATCCTGCGCCGGCAGCTGTTCCAGATGTTCGGCTAGGTGCGCTTCCACCTGGCGCTCGGTCTCGACCACGAAACCGAGGCTGAGCGGGTCGCCGGCCAGGGCGGCGGCGGCGCCGATCGCGTAACTGCCCAGATACCACAGGGGATTGAGCAGGCTGGGGCGGCTGTCCAGTTGCTGCAGCCGCGCGGCGCACCAGGCGAGGTGATCGGTTTCCTCGGCGGCGGCGTGCAGCAGGTGTTCGCGGTTGTCCGCGTTGCGGGCCAGCGCGGCCTGGCCGAGATACAGCGCCTGGGCACAGACTTCGCCGGTATGGTTGACCCGCATCAGGCCGGCGGCGTGGCGACGTTCGGCGTCGTCCAGGTCCGCTTCGGCAATGTCGGCGGCGGGCGAGGGGCGGTCGGCGGGCGGCGCGCCGGCGATCGCTTCCAGGGCGCGTTCGCATCCGGCCAGCAGGCGATCGAACGGGGTCAGCGTGCGGACATTCATGGGGTCATTCTACGCGGAATCCGTTTCGCGAAGAGCCTGAGACTGCACGTCCGCGTGCGGACTTTTCAGCTGTTGCGCCAGCAGGGTCAGCGGATGCCGGTGCGTCCAGTGCAGGCCCTGTTCCCGGATACCCGCGGCCAGATGCAGGCGGCAGCCGATATTGGACGACAAGAGCAGTTGCGGCTCCAGCGTGGCCGCTTGCCGCAGCGTGTCGTCGCGCAGCTGCGCGGCGCGCGCGGGGAACTCGAGCAGATGGCTGCCGGCCGCGCCGCAGCAATACGGCGGGCGCGGCAGCGTGGACAGCTGCAGCCCGGGCACGCGGCGCAGCAGCTGCAACATCGCGCCTTCGCTGTGCGCCACATTGACCTGCGTGCACGGAAGATGCACGGCGACGCGTTGCGCCAGCGGGTGGAAGTGCAGTTGCCCGGCATGCGCCGCCAGCAGTTCCAGCGGATCGATCGTGCTCACGCCGGGCAGGGCGCGGCGCAGAGTGCCGAGACAGCCGGGCGTCACCGACAGCAATTGCGTCGCCCCGCTGGCGGTCCATGCCTGGCGTACGCGATGCGCGGCGCGCTCGGCCGCTGCGGCGGCGCCGCCGTGCAGGTCCATCGCGCCGCAGCAGAACGCGGGCAGCACGCTGACGTGGAAACCCGCGGCCTGCAGCAAGGTGACGGCCGCCTGCTGCGCCTCGGCATCGTCGACACTGGCCACGCAGCCGGGGAACAAGGCCAGGCGTGGCTGCCCGCTGTTCGTGTCATCAGAGGATGCGCGTGCGGCCGGCGCCGTCGCGGGCATGATGCGCAGGGCGGCGCGCAGCGGCGAGCGCGTGGGCAGCTGCCGTGCCAGCCAGTCCTGCCAGCGGGGCAGCGCGAGCCAGCGGCCGATCCGCCGCAGCGTGCGCAGCCATGCGGGTCGCTTGATCAGGCCCAGCCACGGCTGCGGACGTCGCGGCGACGGCCCCAGCAGGGAGCGGGTTTCGATCAGCAGGGCGGCATACTGAACGTGGGTCGGGCATGCCGCCTCGCAGCCCAGGCAGCCCAGGCAGTGATCCAGGTGTTCGCGCAGCTGCGCGGTGGGATCGGCCTGCCCGCGTGCCAATGCGGCGGCGATGGCGATGCGCCCGCGCGGCGATTCCGCCTCGTTGCGGTCCAGCGCATAGGTGGGACAAACCGGCAGGCACAACCCGCATTGCACGCATTGGCCAGCCCATTCGACGATGCGGTCAGCGGCAGCGTGTCGGGGGGACTTTTCAAGCAGCATGCCCGTCATGCTATCATTGCCAGCTCACAGCCCGCCGGCCGGTGGGCTTGCGCCATGAGTGCTAGCTCCGCTATCATTTTGCGCCTTTGATCCACCGATGAAGCGGACCGCCTGACGGCGGCAGAACAGGTATTCTGAAATGAAAACGTTTAGCGCCAATGCAGACAACGTCAAGCGCGACTGGTTCGTGGTCGATGCCACGGACAAGACGCTGGGTCGCCTGTCGACCGAGATCGCCCATCGTCTGCGCGGCAAGCACAAGCCGGAATACACCCCGCATTGCGACACCGGCGATTATATCGTGGTGATCAACGCGCAGAAGGTGCACGTCACCGGAGCCAAGCTGGACGACAAGAAGTACCACCGCTTCACCGGCTACGTCGGCAACCTGAAGACCACCAGTCTGAAGGACATGCTGGCGACCTATCCGGAGCGCGTGATCGAGATCGCCGTCAAGGGCATGCTGCCGAAAAATTCGCTGGGCCGCGAGATGTACCGCAAGCTCAAGGTCTACGGTGGCGCCGAGCATCCGCATACGGCACAGCAGCCGCAGGCGCTGGAAATTTGATGCGCCTTCCGGGCGCGTGAAAGCGGCCACCTCGGGCCGTACTTTTCAATAAACCAGGCAATTCCATGGCAATTCAGCAAAATTACGGCACCGGCCGCCGCAAGACCTCCGCCGCCCGCGTGTTCCTGCGCAAGGGCAAGGGCGAGATCGTGGTGAACGGCAAGTCGCTCGAGCAGTTCTTCGGCCGCGAGACCTCGTGCATGATCGTGCGCCAGCCGCTCGAATTGACCGACAGCACCGCCAAGTTCGACATCACGGTGACGGTTGCCGGTGGCGGCATCACCGGCCAGGCCGGCGCGATTCGCCTGGGCATCGCCCGCGCGCTGATCGAGTACGACGAAACCCTGAAATCGCCGCTGCGCAAGGCCGGTTTCGTGACCCGCGATGCCCGTGAAGTCGAGCGCAAGAAGGTCGGCTTGCACAAGGCCCGTCGCGCCACGCAGTTCTCGAAGCGCTGATCCATCGCGCTTGGACGGTACGCCGCAGCAAGGTCAGAGCGCGGCGCGCCATCTGGTTTTGGGAGATCGTCTAATGGTAGGACAACAGACTCTGACTCTGTTTATCTAGGTTCGAATCCTAGTCTCCCAGCCAAAATAGAAAGCCCGCCCTCGTGGCGGGCTTTCTATTTTGGTTCGGGGTACGGGAGGCGGACCTGTCGCGATTCGGAGCCTTGCGCGGTTCGCCCTGCGGGCCATCGGCATTGTGTTGGCGCAGTCGACAAAATCGTCTGGAACGATTTTGGACAGCCGCAGGCTGGCCCCACGGAGCGGGGTGAGGCCCATGGATGGGCCGAACAATCCTGGTCTTCCAGCCAAGAAATAAGGTCCCGCCCTCGTGGCGGGCTTTCTATTTTGGTTCGGGGTACGGGAGGCGGACCTGTCGCGATTCGGAGCCTTGCGCGGCGCCCCGATAATTGTGGTCACCCGGGTCGGGTGCTAGGCTTGCGGTCTACGATGCGCCAAGCGTTTTTTGGCGTTGCCAGGAAAATATTTGCCCTGCCTCATGCGGCAGGGGTCATGGGGTGACACATGTTTGGCCTAGACAGCATCTGGCATTGGCTGATTGTCCTTGTCATTGTGGTATTGCTCTTCGGTACGGCCAAATTGCGCAACGCCGGCGAGGATCTCGGCGCCGCCATCCGCAATTTCAAGAAGGGCATGAGCCAGGGTGACGATGGCGAGGCCGCAAAGGCCAAGGCCGTCCACGAATTGAAGGCGGATCCGCCTGCCGATGCCGCCGCCACCCAGGGCACGGGCGAGCAGGCCAAGAGCGAGCAGCGCGACCGCGCCCCATAGACATCCATGTTCGGTATCGACTTCAACGAGCTGCTGCTGATTGCGGTGGTGGCCTTGGTAGTGCTCGGTCCGGAGCGGTTGCCCGGGGTGGCACGTACTGCAGGCACCTTGGTGCGGCGCGCCCGCAATGCCTGGGCGAGCGTGAAAGCCGAGGTGCAGGATCAGATCGAAATGGAGTCGCTGAAAAGCGGGATCGGCGATGTCGCCAAGGATATGCGCTCGGCGGTGGCGCCGTTGGCGGAGCAGGCGCGCGACGCGATGGAGGAACTGCGGACATCGGGGGTTGCGGCGCTGAGTGAGGCACGCGACATCGCCGACCCGGCGCGTGCAGAGCCTGCCGCACCGGTTCCATCAGCCGAGTCCGGGACCGCCGCACCCGGGAATTCGGCGACGGGCGATGCGGGCGGCCTGCACGAAGCGCAGACGGCGCTGGCCGATTCACTGCGCGAGCTGGCGGGCGCCGCAGAACGCGCCGGGTTGGCGCCGGCCAGCAGCAGCGAAGAATTGCGTCTGGCGGCGAGCGCGGTGCGCGCCGCGGCACGGCGCCTTGATGAAGTCATCAGCGCCGCCGCGGGCGTCGTCGGGGAGTCGTGATGGACGAGCGCACCACTCCCGGCAGCGACGGCGAGATGGGCTTGATGGGCCATCTGCTGGAACTGCGCACGCGCCTGCTCAAGGCCATCCTCAGCGTGCTGCTGCTGCTGGTCGTCCTGCTGCCGTTTGCCCAGCGCCTGTACGGCTGGCTGGCGCAACCGTTGCTGGCACGCCTGCCCAAGGGCGGGCACATGATTGCGATCGAGGTCACCAGCCCTTTTCTCACGCCGATCAAGCTGGCCTTCGTTACCGCCGTCTTTCTGGCCATGCCGGCCGTGCTCTACCAGCTGTGGGCTTTCGTCAGTCCGGGCCTGTACCGCCATGAGAAGCGATTGGCCGTGCCGTTGCTGATTTCGTCCGTGCTGCTGTTCTACCTCGGTTGTGCCTTCGCGTATTTCCTGGTGCTGCCGGCGGCGTTTCACTTTCTGGCGATGGTCACCCCGGCCAGCACGGAAATGATGACCGACATCAGCAAGTACCTCGATTTCGTCCTGACGATGTTCTTCGCCTTCGGCCTGTGCTTCGAAGTGCCGGTGGCGGTGGTGCTGCTGGCCGCATTCGGTGTGGTGACGCCGCAGAAGCTGCGCCAGAGCCGCCGTTACGTCATCGTCGGCGCCTTCGTCATCGCCGCGGTGCTGTCGCCACCGGACGTGCTGTCGCAGTTCATGCTGGCGGTGCCGATCATCGTGCTGTACGAGCTGGGTGTGTTCGCCTCGGGCATGCTGGCCCGTTCCAGGGCCTGACGCGGCCGGCCGCGGCGCGGTCAGTCCATCACGCGATCGCCGATCAGCACCACGTCGGCCGGCCGGCGGGCGAACAGGCCGACCGTGACGATGCCGGGCAGCTGGTTAAGCTCGCTCTCCAGGCCGGCCGGGTCGAGGATCTGCCAGCCGTGCACGTCGATGATCCAGTTGCCGTTGTCGGTGACCACGCCATCGCGCCACACCGGTTGCCCGCCACGCTTGATGATCTCGCGGCCGACCAGGCTGCGCGCCATCGGGATCACCTCGATCGGCACGGGGAACTTGCCCAGCAGCTCGACGCGCTTGCTGGAGTCGATGATGCAGACGAATTTCGCGCTCGCCGCGGCGACGATCTTCTCGCGGGTCAGTGCCGCGCCGCCGCCCTTGATCAGGCGCCTGTGCGGGTCGCATTCGTCGGCGCCGTCGATGTAGATCGACAGCGGTCCGAAGGCGTTGAGGTCGAGCACCTGGATGCCGAGCTTCTTCAGCTGCGCGGTGGATTGTTCGGAACTCGACACCACGCCCTGGATACGATCCTTCAGATCGGCCAGCGCGTCGATGAAGAACGCCACGGTGGAGCCGGTGCCGACGCCGACGATGGCGCCGTCCTCGACGTAGCGGATCGCGGCCTCGCCGGCCTGGCGTTTTTCGTTGACGATGCTCATGGGGGCTGCCGTGCGGAGGAGATGCTGCATTATGCCGGCCGGCCGGCGCCGGGGCGAGCGCCGGCCACGCGCTCCGCGGCGAACCTCGGGCAATCCGCGCTTTTTTGCAGGAGCGCACCCTGTGCGCGAATGCTTTTGTCGAAATGTTCGCGAAGAGCATTCGCGCACAGGGTGCGCTCCTACGGTGTGGCGCGGGGTTATTCGAGAGCGAGGATATACGCCCATTCGTCCGCAGCCACCGGCATCACCGACAGCCGGTTGCCCTTGCGCAGCAGCGGCATGCCGAGCAGGGCGGCGTGGCCCTTGAGTTCGTCCAGGCTGATCGTGCGCCTGAGCTTGCGGACGAATTTCACGTCGACCAGCATCCAGCGCGGCTGCCCGCGCGTGCTGGCCGGGTCGAAGTATCTGCTGGCCGGGTCGAACTGGCTGGGGTCCGGATAGGCGTCCGTGGCGACCTCGGCGATGCCGACGATGCCGGGCGTGGCGCAGTTGGAGTGATAGAAGAAGACGCGGTCGCCCGGCTGCATGCCGTCGCGCATGAAGTTGCGCGCCTGGTAGTTGCGCACGCCGTCCCAGGCTTCGCGGCGCTTGCGCTTCAGGTCGTCGATCGAGAATGCCTCCGGCTCCGACTTCATCAGCCAGTGGCGGGGCGATCCGGAGTGGCGGTGTTCGGCGTTCATGGATGGGGTTCGCTGTCCGGTCGTGCGGCGTGGCAGTCGATCAGCTCGCGCTCGGTGGCGACGAAGTCGAGCGCAACGTCCCAGGCTTCCGCATCGATCCGCGGCAATTCCTGGAAGGCATAGGCGATGCCGACCAGCAGCGGCTCGGTCGGCCGCGCCTGCTTCTTCAGGAAGGCGAAGCTGCGATCGTAGTAGCCGCCGCCGTAACCGAGCCGTTGTCCGCGGCGGTCGAACCCGAGCAGCGGCAGGAAAACCAGATCGAGCTGGAATGGCTCGAGCCGCTCGCCCGGAGCGACCGGTTCGGGGATGCCGTAGCGGTTCGGCTGCACTTCTTCGCCGGATTGCCACGGGGCGAAACGCAGGCGCTTGCCCGGGCCGATCACCGGCAGCAGAAACTGCTGGCCGCGTGCTGCCAGTGGCGGGATCACCAGGTTCAGGGGCAGCTCGCCGTCGCTGGCCCAGTAGCCGGCGACCCGGTTGTCGGCATGGTATTCTGGCAATTGCTCGAGACTGCGCCGCAGGCCTTGCGCCGCCATCATGCGTTCGGGTGGGCTGAGTGCGCGGCGGCGTTCGGCCAGGTTCTGGCGAAGCTCGCGGCGTCGGGCGGTGGCGTCCACGTGTCGCGTATCTCCAGTCGAAAGCCTGCCCGACGGACGGTGCCGCGGGTAGCTGCTCCCGTTCCATGGTGCGGGGCGGCGACCGGGCGGGAAATAGGTGGCGTAAACCGCGATGCCGCTGCCCACCGAACGACCTTGATCCAGATGGATCAGGTGGGAGAGCTACATGGCCTCGAGGCTTTCCGCGCGTGGCGGACATGCACAACAGCCGATGTGAAGCCGACCCGGGGCCGTATTTAGGAACAAGGCAAATGTAAGAGTGTGCTGGCGCACATCGCAGTAAACGCCGGGGTTCATTTTAGGCGCTTGCCGCGCAATGCGCCACCGCAAGGAATCCCGGGTGAACCGGTTCCCGGGCACCTGCGCGAGCGGGCCGGGATCGGCCGACAGGCGGAGCCCAACGGGATGCGCGGCGCGCAGACGACGGTATCTCAGCGTTTGGCCAGCTCGCTTTCCAGCAGGCTGTCCAGCTTGCGCCGCAGCGCGGCGAGACTGTCGCCGATGCTTTGTTCCTGGCCGTCGTGCCGCTTGCGCAGGGCAAGGAACTCGTGGGTGATGCTGATCGCGGTCAATACGGCGAGGCGCTCGAAGCTGGGTGCCCTGGCGTTCGCGCGCAGTTCGCGCATCTTGCGGTCGAGGAAGCTGGCCGCCTCGAGCAGGCCTTCGCGCTCCTGCGGTGCGCAGGCAATCAGGAATTCGCGGTCGATCAGGCGCAGCGCGACAGGTTCGGCAGCCTGTGCCGGTACGGACGGGTTGTTCATGGCTCAGCCATTGCTCTCGAGCGATTTAAGCCGCTGGATCATGGCCTCGACCCGGCTGCGCGCCTGCTCGTTGCGCGCCATCAGGCCCGCACGCTCGCCGGCCAATTGCTCCTGGCTCAGGCGCAGGCTGCGGTTTTCCTCGTTGAGCCGGCGCACGGTCTCGAGCAGACGATCGAGCTGCTGGCCCAGCGCGGCCAGTTCCTGATGGACATGGTTGGATGGAAGCTCGTCGGGCGTGCTCATGCGCGAAACTATAGCAGGACGCCGGCACAAGTCAGCGATGCCGTCGACAGGAACCGATGGCCGGGGGCGGGTGCATTAAACTTGCGGAAATCACCTTGAGGAGCGCCGCCATGAAGGCTGCCGGGATAGTTGGCCACGACGAAATCGACGCGCTGATCGGGCGTCTGCAGCTGGGCACCGAGGCCAGCGATCTGCATGGTTCGTTGTGCGGCTATCTGGCGGGCGGCGGTTCCTTGCGGCAAGTCCCGGTGCTGGCGGCGCTGCAACTGGATGGCCAGGCGGTCAGCCCGGCGCCGGCCGACCGGGCACTGCTCGAGCGGCTGGCCCGCCAGTGCGAAACCGAGCTGGCCGACTCCGAGCTGGGCTTCGAGCCGCTGCTGCCCGAGGACGACCGCCCGCTGGCCGAACGCGTCGAGGCGATGGTCGACTGGTGCCGCGGCTTCCTGGGCGGCTTCGGCCTTGCCGGCGCCACCGCGCATGCGCAGTTGTCGGACGAAGCCCAGGAAATCCTGCGCGACCTGGGCATGATCGCCGGTTCATCGTTCGATCTCGGCGACCAGGATGAGGACGAAGACGCGTTGATCGAAGTGCAGGAGTTCGTGCGCATGGGCGTGATGCTGCTGCACACCGAATGCGCCGCGCCCGGCCAACCCGCCAGCGGCGGTCTGCATTGATCCCTGCCGCATCCGGGCTGGCCGCATCGGCGATCGCGCCGGAGGAGTTCGCCCGTCGCCGCCGCCAGCTGATGCAGATGGCCGGCGAGGATGCGGTGGTGCTGGTCGCCGCCGCGCCCGAGCGCATGCGCAACGCCGACGCGGCGTGGCCGTACCGGCAGGACTCGGACTTCCACTACCTGGCCGGATTCCCGGAAGCCGATGCCATGCTGGCCCTGCTGCCCGGGCGACAGCACGGCGAGGCTGTGCTGTTCTGCCGCGAGCGGGACGAAGATCGCGAGCGCTGGCACGGCCGCACCGTCGGCACCGAGCGCGCGGTGGCCGACTTCGGGCTGGACGACGCCTTCCCGATCGACGACATCGACGACATCCTGCCCGGCATGATCGAGGGCAGGGCGCGCGTGTACTGCCACTTCGGCCGCGAGCCCGCGTTCGACGCGCAGCTGCTGGGGTGGATGCGCCGGCTGCGCCAGCTGCGCGGCGGCGGCGTGGTGCCGAAGGAATTCGTGGCGCTGGGCCACCTGCTGCACGACCTGCGGCTGTTCAAGTCGCGCGCCGAGCTGAAGCTGATGCGCGCCGCCGCCGGCATCGCCGCCGAGGCCCAGCTCGCCGCATGGCGCGGCGCGCTGCCGGGCCGGCACGAGTACGAGGTCGAAGCCGAGCTGCTGCACGCGCTGCGCAGCCGTGGCGCGGTACCGGCATTCACGCCGATCGTCGCCGCCGGCGCGAACGCCTGCGTGATGCACTACCAGCACAACCGCGCGCGGCTCGACGCCGGCGACCTGCTGCTGATCGACGCCGGCGCCGAGCTGGACTGCTACGCCTCCGACATCAGCCGCACCGTCCCGATCAACGGTCGCTACAGCCGCGAACAGCGCGCGCTGTACGAGGTGGTGCTGGCTGCCCAGCTCGCCGCGATCGACGCGGTGCGGCCGGGGCAGCCGTTCGACGCCGCGCATCACGCCGCGGTGCGGGTGATCGCCGAGGGCCTGTGCGTGCTGGGGCTGATCCGGGGCAACGCCGAGCAGGCGATCGCCGCGGGAAGTTACCGGCACTTCTTCCCCAGCAAGACCGGCCACTGGCTGGGCCTGGACGTGCACGACGTGGGCGACTACCGCATCGACGGCGTCTCGCGCGTGCTGGAGCCCGGCATGGTGGTGACGGTGGAGCCGGGCATCTACGTGCCGCCCGACGAGCTCGCCGTGGACGAGCGCTGGCGCGGCATCGGCATCCGCATCGAGGACGACGTGGCGGTGACCCGCGACGGCCATGAAGTGCTCAGCGCCGCGGTGCCCAAGGAAGCCGAGGCGATCGAGGCGCTGCTGGCCGGGCGCGTTTGACTACACCAGGGGCCTGCCGGGCATTGGTCGGCCGGGCTGCGAATCCGGCTGTGCGGTCCATATTTCCGCCGCTTCTTGGCCCATAGAACCACTATGGGCCGGCGAAGCGTCGAAAATCTGTCCTCGCACAGCCGAATTCTCGCCTCGACCGCCAAAGTCCGACAGGCTCCTA
>JAGWMU010000091.1 GCA_028873095.1 Pseudomonadota bacterium
CAGTCGTAGCTGTGCAGCGCGTCGAGCTTGCGCACGGTCTCCTCGTGGAAGGCCTCGGCCGAGGGCGCCTTGTGGAAGTACAGGTAGCCGCCGAAGATCTCGTCCGAGCCCTCGCCGGACAGCACCATCTTCACCCCCATCGCCTTGATGCGGCGCGCCAGCAGGTACATCGGCGTGGCGGCGCGGATGGTGGTGACGTCGTAGGTCTCGATGTGGCGGATCACTTCGGGCAGCGCGTCCAGCCCTTCCCAGAAGGTGTAGACGAAGCCATGGTGCACCGTACCCAGCGCGTCGGCGGCGACCCGGGCGGCCGCCAGATCCGGCGAACCGTCCAGGCCGATCGCGAAGGAATGCAGGCGCGGCCACCACGCCTCGCTGCGGTCGTCGTCCTCGACCCGCTCGCGGGCGAAGCGCGCGGCGCAGGCGGCGACCAGCGAGGAATCCAGCCCGCCGGAAAGCAGCACGCCGTAGGGCACGTCGGTCATCAACTGGCGATGCACCGCCTGCTCGAACGCATCGTGCAAGGCCGCCTTGCCCACCGCCTGGCCGCGGGTGTGGCCGTAGTCGCGCCATGGCTTGCGGTAGTAGCGGCGCAACTCGCCGCTGGCGCTGTCGTAGACATGCCCGGGCGGGAACGGCGTCACATCGGCGCACACGCCGACCAGCGCCTTCATCTCCGAGGCCACGCACAGACGTCCCTGCGCGTCGTGCCCCCAGTACAGCGGACACACGCCGATCGGATCGCGCGCGATCAGGTAGCGCTTCGCCGCGCCGTCCCACAGCGCGAACGCGAAGATGCCGTTGAGCCTGTCGAGGAAATCCGCGCCGTGCTCGCGGTACAAGGCATTGATGACCTCGCAGTCCGAGCCGGTGGTGAAGTCGTAGCCGCTGGCCCTGCGCAGCTCGCGATGGTTGTAGATCTCGCCGTTCACCGCCAGCGCCAGCGCGCCGTCGCGCGAGCGCAGCGGCTGCGCGCCCGAGGCCGGATCCACGATGGCCAGCCGCTCGTGCACCAGGATCACCCCGGCGTCGACGAACACCCCGCTCCAGTCCGGCCCGCGATGACGCTGGCGCTGCGACAGTTCCAACGCCTGCCGGCGCAGCGCGGCCAAGTCGTCGCCCGGCTGCAGATCGAACATTCCGAAAATCGAACACATAAGTCGTTGCCCTTTGGGTTGGTATCGGCCTTGTTGAAAAGTCCGGCCATGGATCGCCGGCCTTGCTTTTCGCGAACGGATTCGCGCGAAACAAAACGAAGAAGGCCCGCTGTGGGCGGGCCTTCTTCGCGTATCTCTTGTGGAGAATTTCAGCTACGCGACGGCCCGCCGGAAGTTGGCGTTATTGTTCGCGCGATTATTGTTGCAGCCGGCCGCCATGACGCTCCGCGCGGAAGGCGCGGTGGCGATCGGAAACATGGCGGCGACGGAATGCATGGGTCGACTAGAACAGAAAGACGCGCTGCGCGCAAGTCGTCCTATTGATTCAAGTCAATGACCGTCCCGGCAGCCGCACCCAGAATGCCCGTGTCGAGCCACCTCGCGATTCCAGGCAAGACACAGCCGTCATCGAGCAGGAGGGATGGTGTCGTGAAACGGGCAATTTCCGATGATCGCCCCGGGGATGTCGCTCGCAACGGCCCGCGGCATGGCGGCCCGGCGGCGAAAAAGCGCAGGGTCGCGGCCCCCCTGAAAGCCGCCGCACCGACGATTGCCGCCGCCGAGGCGAAGACTCCTGCGCCGCAGCGCATGGATCCCGATTGCGTGGTGCATGCGGCGGAAGGACGCCTCACCCAGGGACTGTCGCCGACCGCCATGTGGCTGGCGTACCTGGATTGGAGTTCGCACCTGGCCAATGCACCGTTCCGGCGCATGGCGCTGGCGGAGGCCGCGCAACAGCAGATGCGTCGCTGGATGCAGACGCTGGGCGGACAGCAGGCCATCGTCGCCGGCCCCCACGACCACCGCTTCGACAGCGAGGCGTGGAAGCAACCGCCCTTCAGCACGCTGCAGCAAGGTTTCCTGCTGCTGGAAGAATGGTGGACGCAGGCGGCCGCGCCCGCCGAGGGGGTCAACCGGCACAACGCCAGCATCGTGTCTTTTGCCGCGCGGCAATGGCTGGACGCCTTCTCGCCCTCCAACTTCCCCTGCTTCAATCCGGACGTGATTGCCGCCACGCTGCAGCAGTCGGGCGGCAACCTCGCCGCCGGGATGCGGGCGTTTTTCGACGATCTGCAGCGGGCGGCGGGCGGCCGGCCGGCCGGCGATGCGCCGCTGCAGGTCGGGCGCGACCTGGCGATCACCCCGGGCAAGGTGGTATTCCGCAACGAACTGATCGAGTTGATCCAGTACACCCCCAGCACCGGCAGCGTGCGGCCGGAGCCGGTGCTGGTCGTGCCGGCGTGGATCATGAAGTACTACATCCTGGACCTGTCGCCCGGCAATTCGCTGATCCGCCATCTGGTCGGCCAGGGCTATTCGGTATTCGCCATTTCCTGGCGCAACCCCGACGCGTCGATGCGCGACACCTCGTTCGACGATTATCTGCGTCTCGGCCCGAAGGCGGCGCTCGATGCCGTGCAGGCCATCGCCGGCAAGGCCAAAGTCCACGGCTGCGGTTATTGCCTGGGCGGCACGCTGCTGACCGTCGCCGCGGCCGCGATGGCCCGCGACGGCGACGACCGCCTGGCCAGCCTCAGCCTGTTCGCCGCCCAGACCGACTTCACCGAGGCCGGCGAACTGCAGCTGTTCATCGGCGAGGACCAGCTGGCCTTCCTGGAGGACGTGATGGAGGCGCAGGGTTACCTGGACAGCCGGCAGATGGCCGGCACGTTCCAGATGCTGCGCCCGAACGATCTGATCTGGTCGCGGCTGATCAGGAACTACCTGCTCGGCCAGCCCGACGCGACCAGCGACCTGATGACCTGGAACACCGACGGCACCCGCATGCCGGCGCGCATGCACGGCCAATACCTGCGCTGGATGTACCTGGAGAACCGGCTGGCCGAAGGCCGGTTCGAGGTGGACGGCCACCCGGTCGCGGTCGCCGACATCAAGCTGCCGATGTTCGTCGTCGGCACCGAGACCGACCACGTCGCACCCTGGCATTCGGTCTACAAGATCCACCTGCTCAGCGATGGCGAGATCACCTTCGTGCTGACCTCGGGCGGCCACAACGCCGGCATCGTCAGCGAGCCGGGGCATCCGCACCGCCACTTCCGGATCGGCAGGCGCCCGGCCGGCGGCAACTACACCGGCCCGGACGAATGGATGGCGGCGACTCCCGGCCAGGATGGCTCGTGGTGGCCGCGCTGGGTCGACTGGCTCGATCAACGCAGCGGCGCACCGATCATCCCTCCCCCCCGGGGCAACCGGAAGGCCGGCTATCCGGTGCTGATGGATGCGCCGGGCAGCTATGTGCTCGAACATTGAGGTTCCATCCGCATGAATACATCGACCGCGGCGGTGCCGACCTTCATCGAGAATCGCACTTTCGATGAAATCGCCGTCGGCGACAGCGCCAGCCTCAGCCGCACGCTGTGCCGGCGGGATATCGAACTGTTCGCGGCGATGTCCGGCGACGTCAACCCGGCGCACATGGATCCGGCCTACGCGCGGACCGACCTGTTCCATCGGGTGATCGCCCACGGCATGTGGGGCGGCGCGCTGGTCTCCACCGTACTGGGCACCGAGCTGCCCGGGCCGGGCACGATCTATCTTTCCCAGGATCTGCATTTCCGCGCGCCGGTCGGGCTGGGCGACACCGTCACCGTCACCGTCACCGCCCGCGAGAAATTCGCCGACCGGCACCGCATCACCTTCGACTGCAGCTGCCGCAACCAGGATGGCGTGGACGTGATCCTCGGCAGCGCGCAGGTGCAGGCGCCCACCGAAAAGATCCGCCGGCCGCGGATCGAACTGCCGGAAGTGCACCTGGCCAACCACGACCGCTTCCGCGAACTGATGGCGCGCGCCGCTTCCGGCACGGCGATCGCGACCGCCGTCGCCCATCCCTGCGACGCGGTGTCGCTGACTGCCGTCATCGAAGCGGCGAAGGCGGGGCTGATCGTGCCGATCCTGGTCGGGCCCGCCGCGAAGATCGGCGCGGCGGCGCAGCAGGCCGGCCTCGACATCGGCGCCTTCCGGCTGGTCGACGCGCCGCACAGCCACGCGGCCGCGGCGCAGGCGGTGGCGCTGGTGCGCAACGGCCAGGCCGGCCTGCTGATGAAAGGTTCGCTGCACACCGAGGAGTTGATGCATGCCGTGGTCGCCGCCGACGGCGGCCTGCGCACCGCGCGCCGGCTCAGCCACGTCTACCTGATGGACGTGCCCGACTATGCGCGCCCGCTGCTGGTGACCGACGCCGCGATCAACATCGCGCCCTCGCTGGCCGACAAGCGCGACATCATCCAGAACGCGATCGACCTGGCCCGCATCATGGGCAACGCGATGCCGCGGGTGGCGGTGCTTTCGGCGGTGGAAACGGTCAACCCGGCGATTCCCTCGACCGTGGACGCCGCCGCCCTGTGCAAGATGGCCGAGCGCGGCCAGATCACCGGCGGCATCGTCGACGGTCCGCTGGCGTTCGACAACGCGGTCAGCCCGGATGCGGCGCGCGAGAAAGGCATCGTCTCGCAGGTGGCCGGGCTGGCCGACATCCTGGTGGTGCCCGACCTGGAATCCGGCAACATGCTGGCCAAGCAGCTGACCTTCCTGGCCGGCGCCGACGCCGCCGGCGTGGTGATGGGCGCGCGGGTGCCGATCATCCTGACCAGCCGCGCCGACTCGCCGCGCACCCACGTCGCCTCCTGTGCCGTCGCCGTGCTGGTGGCGCGCGCGGGCGCATCGCATCCCATACCCGTCGCGGCCGAGGCCTGAGCGATGCCCAGGGCCGTCCTCACGCTGAATGCGGGCTCGTCCAGCATCAAGTTCGCGCTCTACGACGTGACCGCGGCGGCGCCGGCGCGGCTGGTGTCGCGCGGCCAGATCGAAGGCATCGGCGGCGCACCGCACTTCGTCGCGCGCGATCCCGGCGGCGCGCTGCTGACCGAGCAACGCTGGCCGGCGAGTGCCGGGCTGCAGCATGAGGCCCTGCTCACGCCCCTGCTGGACTGGATCACCTCGCACCTGGGCGCGGAATCGCTGGTGGCGGTCGGCCACCGCATCGTCCACGGCGGCGATGCCTATGCCCGCCCGGTCCGCCTGAGCGACGCCGTCATGGCCGACCTGGCGAAGCTGACGCCGCTGGCGCCGCTGCACCAGCCGCACAATCTCGCCGCTGCCCGGGCCGTCGCGAACCTGCGCCCCGACCTGCCGCAGGTCGCCTGTTTCGACACCGCCTTCCACCATGGCCTGGCGCCGACCGTCACCCGGCTGGCCCTGCCGCGCGAATACGCGGCCGAAGGCGTGCGCCGCTACGGCTTCCACGGGCTTTCCTACGAATACATCGCCGCGCGCCTGCGCGAACAGGCGCCGGCGCTGGCCGCCGGACGCGTCATCGCGGCGCACCTGGGCAACGGCGCCAGCCTTTGCGCGATGCGCGACGGGCGCAGCGTCGACACCACGATGGGGTTCACCGCGCTGGACGGGCTGGTGATGGGCACGCGCTGCGGCAATCTCGACCCCGGCGCGGTGCTGTACCTGCAGCAGGTGCACAAGCTTTCCGCCGCCGCCGTGGAGCACATGCTGTATCACGACAGCGGCCTGCTCGGCATCTCCGGCATCAGCAACGACATGCGCACGCTGCTGGCCAGCAGCGACGTGCACGCGCACGAAGCGATCGACCTGTTCGTGTTCCGCATCGTGCGCGAGATCGGCGCGCTCGCTTCCAGCCTCGGCGGCCTTGACGGACTGGTGTTTTCCGCCGGCATCGGCGAGCACGCCGCGCCGATCCGCGCGGCGGTCTGCACGCGCCTGGCCTGGCTTGGCGTCGAATGCGACGCCGCCGCCAACGCCGGCGGCGCGGCGCTGATCAGCACGCCGCACAGCCGCGTGCAGGTGCGCGTCGTCGCCACCGACGAGGAAGCGATGATCGCCGCGCACACCATGCAGACCTTGTACCCCGCGTCGCCACCGACGCCTCGCCATGAACCGCCGCCAGTACACCCCGGCCCCGCGGTGCGGTCTTTCGCAGCAGGAGACATGCCATGAACAACTCCGTATTCGGCTTCTCGACACCATTCGCCCCGTTCACACCTTCGGCGCCACCCGCGCAGCAGTGGCTGGCCGCCTGCACGCACGCCTCGGAAGTCCTGTCGCATACGCTGATGAGCGCGGTCGCCGAGCAGAGCGAGCTGTACGACAAGATGCTCGGCGCGCAGAAAAACCAGATCCGGCAGGCGGTTTCGTCGCCGTCGAGCGGCGATCCGGCCGCGTCGTTCGATTGGGTCGGCGCGCTGGCGCACACCTCGGAGGTCATGTCCAGGGCATTCGCGGCCACCTCCGAGCGACAGGCGGGGCTGTATCAGCAGATGCTGGCCGCGCAGCAGAAACAGATGGCCTCCCTGGCGGTATCCGACGACGACCGGCTGCGGGCGCAAGTCGAGCTGCTGCGCGGCCAGACCGCCCAGACGCTTGCCGAGCTGCGCGGCGTCATCGACGACTGCATGGATGCCTGGTTCGATGCGGCCGGCATCGTTGCCGACATGGTATCGACGGCCGCACCCGCCGCTGCAGCCGGGTCCGGCAAGGCCGCCGTCCCCCTCCGCGCCAGCGACGGCGCCTCGACCGGCCCGTCGAAAACGCCCCGCAGGAAAAACGCGCACCCGGACGAGTAGGCCGCGACAGCGATGGACACCGGCGAACATCCATGAACGAGCGCGCCGCGACGACGCACTTCGGCACCGTCGTCTCGGTGCGCGGCAGCGTGGTGGACGCGAGGTTCGACAAGCCGCCGCCGCCGATCCACTCGCTGCTGCGCGCCGGCGAGAACGGGCGGATCGTGATCGAAGTGCAGGCCCAGCTCGATGCGCATCGCGTGCGCGGCATCGCGCTGACCTCGACCCAGGGCCTGGCGCGGGGCATGCCGGTGGAGGACACCGGCGGGCCGCTGCGGGCACCGGTGGGCCGGGAAACCCTGGCGCGCATGTTCGACGTGTTCGGCCGCGCCATCGATCGCGGCGGCGCGTTGTCCGACGTGCAATGGCGTCCCGTGCACCGCGCGCCGCCGGCGCTGGAACGACGCTCGACCGGGTCGGAAATCTTCGAGACCGGGATCAAGCTCATCGACGTGCTGGTGCCGCTGGAGCGTGGCGGCAAGGCCGGGCTGTTCGGCGGCGCCGGCGTGGGCAAGACCGTGCTGCTCACCGAGATGATCCACAACATGATCGGGCACCACGACGGGGTCAGCATCTTCTGCGGCATCGGCGAACGCTGTCGCGAGGGCGAGGAGCTCTACCGCGACATGAAGGAGGCCGGCGTGCTGCCCGAGATGGCGATGGTGTTCGGCCAGATGGACGAACCGCCCGGCAGCCGCTTCCGGGTGGGGCACGCGGCGCTGACGATGGCCGAGTACTTCCGCGACGACGAACGCCGCGACGTGCTGCTGCTGATCGACAACATCTTCCGCTTCATCCAGGCCGGCATGGAGGTTTCCGGCCTGATGGGACAGATGCCCTCGCGGCTGGGCTACCAGCCCACCATGGGCACCGAGCTGGCGGGGCTGGAAGAGCGCATCGCCAGCACCGACACCGGCGCGATCACCTCGATCCAGGCGGTGTACGTGCCGGCGGACGATTTCACCGACCCGGCGGCGGTGCACACCTTCTCGCACCTGTCCGCCTCGATCGTGCTCTCGCGCGACCGGGCCGGCGAAGGCCTCTACCCGGCGATCGACCCGCTGCAGTCCAGCTCGAAGATGGCCACGCCGGGCATCGTGGGCGAACGGCATTACCGGCTGGCGCAGGAAATCCGGCGTACGCTGGCGCAGTACGCCGAGCTCAAGGACATCATCGCGATGCTCGGCCTGGAGCAGCTGTCGCCGGAGGACCGCAACGTGGTCGCCCGCGCGCGCCGGCTGGAACGCTTTCTCACCCAGCCGTTCTTCACCACCGGGCAGTTCACCGGGCTGGCCGGCCGGCTGGTCAGCCTGCAGGACGCGCTGGACGGCTGCGAGCGCATCCTGCGCGACGAATTCAAGGATTACCCGGAGAGCGCGCTGTACATGATCGGCGCGATCGACGAGGCGAAGCCGCGGACGCAACCCGGCGCGCCGCCACCGCCGGCGCGGAAACCCCAACCGCAACCCGAACCTGCCGCCGATGCCGATGCATCTTGACGTGCTGCTGCCGTTCGGGATCTTCGCCGCGAAAACCGGCGTGTCGCGCATCGTGGTGGAGACGCACGAAGGCTCGTTCGGGCTCCTGCCGCACCGGCTCGACTGCGTGGCGGCACTGGTGCCGGGAATCCTGGTCTACGAAACCGCGGCCGACGGCGAGGTTTTCCTGGCCACGGATGCCGGCGTGCTGGTGAAGAGCGGCCCGGACGTGACGATCTCCGTGCGCCGCGTACTGGGCGGGTCGGACCTGGGTCGGTTGCGCGCCGCGGTGGAGCGGGAATTTCTGGCCCTGGACCAGCTCGAGCAAAGCACCCGCGCGGTGATGGCGAGACTGGAAAGCGGATTCCTGCACCGCTACGCGAAGTTCCGCCATGGATGACAAGCCGGCCACCGCCAGGCCCACCCGCGGCGAGCCGGTCTTCGCCGAGCGGATCGGCGCACAGGCGGCGCGCAAGCTGAAGGCGCGTCGTCACGCCGCACCGGGTGTCTGGTTCGGACTGGGCATGATGGGGCTGATCGGCTGGTCGGTGTCCATTCCGACGCTGCTGGGCGCGGCCATCGGCCTGTGGCTGGACCACCATCACGCGGGCAAGCATGGCTGGACGCTGGCGCTGCTGATGGCGGGCCTCACCATCGGATGCCTGAACGCGTGGCATTGGGTCGCCAGGGAGGACCAGGCGATGCACGAGGAAACGGAGGATCGGCAGGATGACGACCATGCATGAAGCGGTGCCGCTGGCGCTGGCGTGGGCGGCGGGCCTGCTGCTGGGCGCGGGATTCTTCGGCGGCCTGTGGTGGACGGTCCGCCGGGGCAGCGCATCCGCGCAACCGGCACTCTGGTTCCTGTCCAGCCTGCTGCTGCGGACGGGCGTCGCGCTGGGCGGGTTCTGCCTGGTCGGGCGCGGCGACTGGCAGCGGCTGCTGGCGTGCCTGTTCGGGTTCGTCGTCGCGCGCTCCGTGGCGCTGCGGCTGACCCGCCCGCCGCGCGAACGGGGCAACCCACCATCCGGGGAGGCGGGCCATGCACCTCAGTCCCGATGAAACGGTCTTCTGGCAGTACGGGGTGCTCAAGCTCAACGGCACCATCGTGTTCACCTGGGTCCTGATGCTGGTGCTGGCGTCGGGCTCGAAACTCGTCACCCGCCGGCTGTCCACCGGGCTGGAGCGCTCGCGCTGGCAGAACCTGCTGGAAATCGTGGTTTCCGCGATCGGGCGGCAGATCGAGGACGTCGGCCTGCGCCATTCCCGAAAGTACCTGCCGTTCCTGGGCACGCTGTTCCTGTTCATCGCCGCGGCCAACCTCGGCACGATCGTTCCCGGCTACGAGCCGCCGACCGGATCGCTCTCGACCACGGCGGCGCTGGCGTTGTGCGTGTTCGTGGCCGTGCCGCTGTTCGGCATCGCCGATCGGGGCCTGCGCCGCTACCTGCAGTCCTACACCGAACCGACGCTGCTGATGCTGCCGTTCAACATCGTCGGCGAACTCTCGCGCACGCTGGCGCTGGCGGTGCGCCTGTTCGGCAACATGATGAGCGGGGTGATGATCATCGGCATCCTGCTCACGATCACCCCCTTCGTCTTCCCGATCGTCATGACCGTGCTCGGCCTGCTCACCGGCATGGTGCAGGCCTACATCTTCAGCATCCTGGCGGCGGTCTACATCGCCGCCGCAACGCGTACCCGCGGGTCCGGAACGGACTCGCCGCCCGCACCCGCGCCATAACCAACCCGCCATAACCAACCGGGGACAAAACCGTGGACAGCACGACCCTCATCGCCATTGCCTCGATCGTCACCGCCGGCCTGACGATCGCCATGGGCAGTATCGGACCGGCGCTCGGCGAAGGGCGCGCCGTCGCCACCGCGCTGAGCTCGCTGGCGCAGCAGCCCGATGCCGCGGCGACGATCACGCGCACCCTGTTCGTGGGCCTGGCGATGATCGAGTCCATCGCGATCTACTGCTTCGTGGTGTCGATGATATTGATCTTCGCCAACCCGTTCTGGAACCACGTGATCGCCCAGGTCGCGGGGAAGTAACCCATGCTCATCGACTGGTTCACCGTCGGTGCCCAGGCGCTCAACTTCCTGATCCTGGTGTGGTTGCTGAAGCGCTTCCTGTACCGGCCGATCCTCGACGCCATCGACGCGCGCGAGCGGCGGATCGCCGCGGAGCTCGCCGACGCCGCCGCGAAACAGGCCGAGGCGAAGCAGCAGCGCGACGACTTCCGGCAACGCAGCGAGGCATTCGACCGGCAGCGTGCGGAGCTTCTGCGCCAGGCCCGGGACGAGGCGAAGGCCGAACGCCGGCGCCTGCTCGACGAGGCGACGGCGGCCGCCGACGCCCTGCAGGCCCAACGTCGGCAGATGCTGGACAGCGATGCCGGGGAGCTGAACCAGGCGATCAGCCAGCGCACCCGGCAGGAAGTGTTCGCGATTGCCCGCAAGGCCCTCGGCGACCTGGCCGACACCAGCCTGGAGGAACGCCTGAGCGATGTTTTCGCGCGACGCCTGCGGACGCTCGACGAGACGACCAGGACCGGCCTCGCCGCGGCGCTCGGGAGCGCGGCCGGGCCGGCCGTGGTGCGCAGCGCGTTCGACCTGCCGCTGCCGCAACGGGCCGCGATCCAGCGGGCGCTGGACGAAACCTTCCCGTCGAAGGCCCACCTGAAGTTCGAGACCGCGGCGAACCTGATCGGCGGCATCGAGCTGGCCGCGAACGGACAGAAGGTGGCCTGGAGCATCGACGACTACCTCGCGTCGCTGGAACAGGGCATCCGCGACATTCTCCAATCGCAAGCCAGCCGCATATCCGCACCGCCGCATGCGACCGGGCCGCAGCCGGGAGCCGCGGCGGAATGAATGCCGGCCCCGAAAACCTGCGGCACGTGTTCGACCGCACCTTCGCCGCGATCGGTCGCGGGCGGGCGGCCTTCGTGCCGCAGCTGTGCCTGCAGGAGGTCGGCACGGTGACCGCCGTGTCCACCGGTATCGCCCGGGTCAGCGGCCTCCCCGGCGCGGGCTTCGAGGAGATCCTGCAGTTTCCCGGCGGCGTGTCCGGCATCGCGTTCAACCTGGACGAGGACGAGATCGGCGTGGTGCTGCTCGACGACTACACCCGCCTGCGCACCGGCGACGAAGTCCGGCGCACCGGACGGGTGATGGATGTGGCAATGGGCGACGGTTTGC
>JAGWMU010000092.1 GCA_028873095.1 Pseudomonadota bacterium
TTGCGCGAGGCCACGTCCGGCCCTTCCAGCTGCAGTTTGGCGAGGTAGGCCTGCGACTTCTGCGCCCAGTCGGCCGGCAGCTCGCCGGCAAGGCGGCGGCGGAACTCGGCCGCCAGCTCGGGGTAGGCCGCCGCGTAGGCCGCGAACGCCTCGTTCCAGGCCTGCTCGCGCGCGGCACCGGCCTTTCTCGCATCCCAGCCGGCATAAATCTCGGCCGGGATCTCGAACGGCGCGTGGCGCCAGTCCAGCTGATCGCGCGCGGCGGCGATCTCGTCCTTGCCCAGCGGGGCGCCGTGGCTCTCTTCCTTGCCCTGCTTGTGCGGCGCGCCGAAGCCGATGATGGTCTTGCAGCAGATCAGCGTGGGCTTGTCGCTCTGGCCGGCGGCCTGCGCCAAGGCCAGCTTGATCGCCTCCGCGTCATGGCCGTCCACGTGGCGGATCACGTTCCAGCCGTAGGCCTCGAAGCGTGCCGGGGTGTCGTCGGTGAACCAGCCGTGGACTTCGCCGTCGATCGAGATGCCGTTGTCGTCGTAGATCGCCACCAGCTTGCCCAGGCCCCAGGTGCCGGCCAGCGAGGCGGCTTCATGCGAGATGCCTTCCATCAGGCAGCCGTCGCCGAGGAACACGTACGTGCGGTGATCGACCACGGCATGACCGGGGCGGTTGAAATGCGCCGCCAGCACCTTCTCGGCCAGCGCGAACCCCACCGCGTTGGCCAGGCCCTGGCCCAGCGGCCCGGTGGTGGTCTCCACGCCGGGCGTTTCGCTGGCTTCGGGGTGGCCGGCGGTCTTCGAATGCAGCTGGCGGAAGCGCTTCAACTGCTCGATCGGCAGGTCGAAGCCGGTCAGGTGCAGCAGGGCGTACTGCAACATCGAACCGTGGCCGTTGGAAAGCACGAAGCGGTCGCGGTCGGGCCACCGCGGGTTGCCCGGATTGAACTGCAGGAAATCGTTCCACAGCACCTCGGCGATGTCGGCCATGCCCATCGGCATGCCCGGGTGACCGGACTTGGCCGCCTCCACGGCGTCCATGGCAAGGGCGCGCACGGCATTGGCGAGTTCGCGGCGGGTGGTCATCGGCAGATCTCCGGCAGGCTTGGCAAAGCGCCGATTGTCGCCGATCGGGCGGGCGCTGTCGCCTCGGCGACTGTCGCCCCGCGCCGTTCCCGCCACGCGCGCCTGCCGGGCGGCGAATTAACTCACCCTTAATTTCCGCGGGCTGGATACGGCGTGGCTTCAGGCTGGAATGCGTCCAATGGCGGCGCGCATCGTTACGCGCAGCCGTCTTCGCCCACCCCCGGGCGCGGACGGATCGTTTGGCATAACAACAGGAGAATCTCCATGAAAAAATCCCTGCTCGCCCTTACATTCGCCACGGCCGGTCTGCTGGCCGTTCCCGCCGCATTCGCGCAAAACGCGCCGTCCGGCACTGGCGGCTGGTTCGTCAACGGCAACGTGGGACGCGCCTCGCTCAACCACGGCCCGTACGACGCCCACGACACCGGTTACGCCATCAACGGCGGCTACCGCTGGTCGCTGGCGCCGAATTTCGCGCTGGGCGCCGAGGTCGGCTACAACGATCTGGGCAACATCCATCCGAACAACATCTTCAACAACCAGCCCGTGGTGGACCGGAGCAGATCCCAGCTGCACGGCTGGACCGCCGGCGTGAACGGCCACTTCAACATCACCCCGAACTGGTACCTCAGCGCGCGCACCGGCTTGTACAGCTGGACCGGTCACGGCCTCAGCAACGACATCAATCCGATCCGCAAGCGGCTGAGCGACAACAGCTACTACGCCGGCGCAGGCATGGGCTACGACTTCAGCAACAACGTCAGCCTCGGCCTGAACTACGACCACTACGACGCCAAGAAGCGCAACGTGGATCTGGGCACCAACATGGTCTCGGTCAGCGCCGAATACCGTTTCTAGAAAGTCGTATCGCATCCACTTCGAAACGGGCCGCCCACGCGGCCCGTTTCACTTGATATGCGCGGCACACGCGAAGCGAGCCACCAGTTCGCGTTGCGTCACCGGTGCCGCCGCCGGCGACTGCCGCGCACGCTGGAGACGCCTTTCTCGCGCAAGCATCTGGACCGCGGTTTCCACTTTGCCGCCGACCTGTTGCGCGCTCGCCCGTTGCCGTCGGCGAAGATCATTCCACTTCACCCTGCGCGCGGCCTGCTTCGAGCCGCCGATCCCGTGCCGGGGTTACAGCGGTGCCGCGCCTTCGCTCAACAAGGCGTAGTAGCTCTGGTAGATCCAGATGCGGTTGCGCCGCTGACCGGTGATTTCGTTGAGCAGGCCCAGATCATGCAGCGCGGCGATGGCCGAGCGCACGGTGGGCGCGGACACGCCGAGCGTCTTGTGGATGGTCGGCGCGTCCAGGATCGGCCGGCGCACGAACTGCTCGAATACCTGCAATGCATTGCCCGCGCGTCGGCCCAGCCGACGTACTTTTTCGCGGTCGGCCCCGAACAAGGTCAGGATGCGCTGCGCAGTATCCACCGCCTGCTGCGAGGTGGTTTCCACGCCCTGCAGGAAGAACAGCAGCCAGTTCTCCCAGTTGCCGGTCCGGCGCACGGCATCGAGCTGCTCGTAGTACTGCTGGCGGCGGGTCTTGAAGTAGAGACTCAGGTACAGCGAGGGCTCGCGCAACACGCCTTCGGTGCACAGGATCAGCGCGATCAGCAGGCGACCCACACGGCCGTTGCCGTCGTTGAAGGGATGGATGGTCTCGAACTGCACGTGCGCCAGCGCGGCCTTGATCAGCGGCGGCATGGCATCACGATCAGTGTGCAGGAAGCTCTCGAAGGCGCGCAGGCATTCGGCCAGGCGCCCGGGCGGCGGCGGCACGAAACCGGCCAGCGCGGGCGACTTGCCGCCGATCCAGTTCTGGCTGGTACGGAATTCGCCCGGGTCTTTGCTGGCGCCACGCCCACCGCGCAACAGCACGCCATGGATTTCGCGAATCAGCCGCAGCGACAGCGGAAAGTCGTCCTCGCGCAGGCGCTTCAAACCATGCGCCAGCGCGGCGACATAGTTGGAGACCTCCTCGACGTCGTCGATGGGTACGCCGGGCGCTTCGGCCAGTTCGTAGAGCAGCAGGTCGGACAGCGAGGACCGGGTGCCCTCGATCTGCGAGGACAGCAGCGCCTCCTTGCGCACGTACTGGTACAGGAACAACGCCGGGTCGGGCAACATCAGGGTGATGCCATCGAGGCGGCCGAGCGCCTGGTTGGCCCGCTCCAGCTGGACAATCAGCGTGGGTGCATAAACGAGGGCAGGCTCCGGCGGCAAGGCCTGCGGCACGAAAGCCTGGTAGTGGCTGCCGGACAGGCTGCCTTCCACATACTCGCCGGTCTTTCGTTCCATGGCAGTTCTCCGCTTTCGCAACGTGGCGAGTGTAGATTCTTGGGAAAATTACGGCAATAGTTTTTTCTTAAAATGCATCGAAACGTCGCGCTGGGAAAGTTTCACCGGCGTTCCGGCTGGAAGACCACGCGCCGCTACAATGGGCGGATGTCTCTCATCCAACTGCAACGCGTCGACTTCAGCATCGGCGGCCCGCTCCTGCTCGAACACGTCGATCTGTCGATCGAGGCGAACGAGCGGGTGTGCATCGTCGGCCGCAACGGCGAAGGCAAATCCACCCTGATGAAGCTGATCGCCGGCGAGCTGCATGCCGACGACGGCGAAGTGCGCGTGCAGAACGGCGTGGTGATCGCGCGCATGGCGCAGGAGGTGCCGCAGGGCACCGCCGGCGACGTGTTCGACGTGGTGGCCGAGGGGCTGGGCGATCTCGGCCACCTGCTGGCGCGCTATCACCACCTGCTGCATCAGCTGGACACGCAGGCCGATTTCGACGCGCTGGGCGAAGTGCAGCACCAGATCGAGGCGCAGCACGGCTGGGACCTGGACCGCCGGGTGAGCGAGGTGCTGACCCAGCTCGAACTGCCCGGCGACACCGACTTCGCCGCGCTGTCCGGCGGCATGAAGCGCCGCGTGCTGCTGGCCCAGGCGCTGGTGCGCAAGCCCGATGTGCTGCTGCTGGACGAACCGACCAATCATCTGGACATCGAGGCGATCGGCTGGCTGGAAAACTTTCTCAAGCAGTTCGCCGGCAGCATCCTCTTCGTCACCCACGACCGCAGCTTCCTGCGTGCGCTGGCCACCCGCATCGTCGAGATCGACCGCGGCGCGCTGACCGACTGGCCCGGCGATTACGACAACTACCTGCGCCGCCGCGAAGAGCGCCTGCACGCCGAGGCGCAGGCCAACGCGCTGTTCGACAAGAAGCTGGCGCAGGAAGAGGTATGGATCCGCCAGGGCATCAAGGCCCGGCGCACCCGCAACGAAGGCCGCGTGCGCGCGCTGAAGGCGTTGCGCGCCGAGCGCGCCGAGCGACGCAACCTCAGCGGCAACGTCCGGATGACCGCGGCCAATGCGCAGGCCTCGGGCAGGAAGGTGATCGATCTGGAGCACGTGCATCAGGCGTACGACGGCCGCGTGCTGATCGACGATCTGTCCACCACCATCATGCGCGGCGACCGCATCGGCATCATCGGCCCCAACGGCGCCGGCAAGAGCACCCTGCTGAAGATCATGCTGGGCGAACTCAAGCCCCAGCGCGGCAGTGCGGAGCCGGGTACCGGCATCCATGTGGCTTATTTCGACCAGCACCGGCTGCAACTCAACGACAAGCTCAACGCGCTGGACAACGTGGCCGAGGGCCGCGAGTTCATCGAGCTCAACGGCCAGCGCAAGCACATCATCGGCTACCTGCAGGATTTCCTGTTCTCGCCGGAGCGCGCCCGCGCGCCGATCACCCGGCTGTCCGGCGGCGAGCGCAACCGGCTGCTGCTGGCCAAGCTGTTCGCGCAGCCGTCGAACCTGCTGGTGATGGACGAACCCACCAACGACCTCGACGTCGAGACGCTGGAACTGCTGGAAGAGCTGCTGACCGACTACCAGGGCACCCTGCTGCTGGTCTCGCACGATCGCGCCTTCCTCGACAACGTGGTCTCCAGCACCCTGGTGCTGGAGGGCGACGGCCGCATCGGCGAATACGTGGGCGGCTACACCGACTGGCTGCGGCAGCGTCCGGCCGCCGCGGCCGCCGTTGCCGCAGCCGCCGGCAAGCCGGGCCTCGCCCGCAACGACCCGCCCGCTGCCGCACTGCCCAAGCGCAAACTCAGTTTCAAGGACCAGCGCGAACTGGAACTGCTGCCCGGGCGCATCGAGGAACTGGAAGCGGCTATCGCCGCCCATGGTGAAGCGATGACCCATCCGGACTTCTTCAAACAGGACGGCGCCGCGATCGCCGCCGCCAACGAGTTCGTCGCCAAGCTACAGGCCGAGCTGGAAACTGCCTACAAACGCTGGAGCGAACTGGACGGCTAACGCCCGCGGTGCCTCGGACCGGATGGCCGACGGCACCTCAATCGACGATACAGCGTGCCGCTGCGCCGCCGTGCACCGCGCTGGTCACGAGCCGCTTGTCGAAGGTGGCCAGCCTGGCTCCGTGCTTCACGGCCAATGCCAGCAGGTAGCTGTCGGTGACCTGGCTGCTGGACAGCAGGCGGCCCGCATCGACGGCAGCCGCATCGAGCAGGCTGATGTCGTCGCTCCAGAAGCGATGATCCGGCCGCGCGCAGAACTCGGCCAGCACGGGCATGGCCTCTCCCGGCGACGCCAGCGGATTGGCGTAGCGCGGGTGGCTGACGATGCGCAGAAAGCCGTTCTGGGTCAGCGCGCAACTGGCCCATGCCGTCACCGTGTCGGCAAACCACGCATGCGCGCGCGCATGCTGGATGTGCATCGGATCGAGCAAGGCGATCAGCACGTTGACGTCAAGCAGGAAAACCGGGCCGCCGGACGTCCAGTCGCCGCGCCGGTCGCCGACGCCGCGCCGTGCCTTGGCCGGACTCACGGCAATTCGTCGCGCAGGCGGTTGACCAGTTCCAGCGTCGCCGGCTGCGCGCCCACGCGCACCGGCAGCAGCCGGATGCCGTTGCGCATCGCCGGTGCCGACGCTGCGGGCTGCAGGCCGCGACGGGCCAGTTCCGAGACAACCTCGCCCAGCGTCTTGTCCTGCTGCTGCGCCATGACGCGCGCCGCCGCCAGCACGTCTTCGTCGAGTTTGAGCGTGGTACGCATGGCAATGGTCATCCTCGCATCGTTATTGACATCAAGCATCAAGCATCACGCATCAACCGTCAAGACTGGCCGGCCATACGGCCAGCCAGGAAATTGTTGCCGTTTTCCATGATTCGACGGGCTTCCGGGCAGGACCAGGTGGCTGGCACAGCGCCCCCGCGGCGTATCATCCGCGGACTGCCCCTGCGGATTCAGCGCCATGTACACGCTCTACTACAGCCCCGGTGCCGCCAGCATGCTGGTGCATCTGACCCTGCTCGAATGCGGCGCGCCGCATGCGCTGGAACGGATCGATCTGGAAGCCGGCCAGCAGCGCAGCGCCGCCTATCTCGCGCTGAACCCGAACGGCGTGGTGCCGACCCTGATGATCGACGGCGTGCCGCATGGCGAGGCGGCGGCGCTGGCGCTGCTGCTGGCCGAGCGGCATGCCGACGCGGCGCTGGCGCCGCCGCCGGGCAGCCCGCAGCGCGCCGAGTATCTGCAATGGATGCTGTATCTGGCCAACTCGCTGCAGCCGGCCTACCGGGGCTGGTTCTATCCCGACCAGCACGTCGCCGACGGCGCGGCCAGCATCAAGGAAGCGGCGCGCATCGGCGTCGAGGCGTGCTGGTCGCGCATCAACACGCACCTGGCCACGCGTGGCCCGTACATGCTCGGCGCCACGTTCAGCGTGGTCGACCTGTACGCGCTGATGCTGATGCGCTGGTCGCGCAACATGCCGCGCCCGGCCGTCGGCTGGCCGCATGTCGCCGAGCTGGCCACGCGGCTGAAGGCGCGGCCGTCATGGAAGAAGCTGTGCGACACCGAAGGCCTGACCGAATGGGCGTAGGTGGGCCGCTCCCGCATCGAACATTCAACCGGTGTTCTGCAACCCCTGCGATACGCCGTTGACGCAGGCGACCAGCGCCTGCAGCAAGGCGTCGTCCCGGCAGTCACCGGCGCGCCAGCGCTGCAGCAGGTCGACCTGCAGCAGGCTCATCGGATCGACATAGGGATTGCGCAGGCTGATCGATGCGGCGAGGCGAGGCGCGTCCCGCAGCAAGGCCGTATTGCCCTTGAGACGCAGCAGCCAGTGCCGGGTGCGCGCGAACTCGTCGCGGATCATGCCGAACATTTCGTCGTGCAGCGGACCGGACAGTTTCGAGAACGCCTCGGCGATATCCAGGTCGCACTTGGCCAGCACCATCTCGACGTCGTCGAGCAGGTTGCTGAAGAACGGCCAGTCGCTCGCCATCTCGATCAACGCCGCCTCGCCGAACTCCGTGGCGCCCTGCTCCAGCGCGCCGCCCAGGCCATACCAGCCGGGCAGGATCGAACGGCACTGGGTCCATGCGAACACCCACGGTATCGCGCGCAGATCCTGCACGCCGCGCATGCTGCGCCGGCTCGACGGGCGTGAACCCAGGGTCATCCGCTCGATCACGTCGATCGGCGTGGCGGCCCGGAAATAGTCCACGAAGTGCGGGTGGTCGACGAAGGCGCGGTAGGTCCGCCGGCTGCCTGCCGACAGCGCGTTCATCTGCTCGCGCCAGCGGATTTCCCGCGGCTCGTCGTCGCGCGGACGCAGCGATGCACTGAGCACCGCGCCGACGGTCTGTTCCAGATTGCGCAGCGCCAGCGCGCGGATGCCGTACTTGCGGTGGATCACCTCGCCCTGCTCGGTAACCCGCAGCACGCCGGCCACCGAGCCGCGCGGCGAGGACATCAGCGCCGGCGCGATGCGCGCGCCGCCACGACTGGCCGAGCCGCCGCGACCGTGGAAGAAAGCCAGCTGGACGCCGCCGGCGCTGGCCACCTCCAGCAATTCGACCTGGGCGCGCTGCAACCCCCAGCGCGACGCCAGCGTGCCGCCGTCCTTGCCGCTGTCGGAGTAGCCCAGCATCACCCACTGCTGGTTCCCCCGCGCAGCCAGGTGCTGCCGGTAGACCGGATCGTCCAGCAGGGCGCGCAGCGTCGCCGGCGCATTTTTCAGGTCGTCGACGGTCTCGAACAACGGCGCGATGTTCAAAGGAACAGCGCTCCCCGCATTCGCCTCCTCTCCCCTCCGGAGAGAGGATTGAGGTGAGGGGCCGGCATCTGACGATGTTTCATCGCCGGCATGTCCCCTCACCCCGGCCGTCTCCCCGAGGGGGAGCGGAGGCGAAGCGCCGAGCCCGCCGTAGCGCGCCAGCGCCAGCACCGCCAGCACGTCGGCGGCGGTGCGCGCCATGCTGATGATGTAGAGGCCGACGGCCCCTGCGCCGTAACGCCGGCGGGCGTTGTGCAGCTCATGGAACACCGCGCGCATGCGGACGGCGCTTTCGTCGCTGCTGCCGGCGAACGTCCGGCTGCCGCTGGCGTAAGGCTGCAGCCGGCGGACCCGTTCGTCCGCCGTCCGTCCGTGCCACTCCGGGTCGGACTGCAGTGCGGCCAGCGCATCGTCGTGCACGCGCGAATCCTGTCGCACGTCCAGCCGCGCCAGGTGCAGGCCGAACGTGCGCACCCGCCGGATCAATCGCTGCACCGCGTAGGCGCCGGCATGCAGGCCGCGATGGTCGATCAGGCTGTCGGCGATCAGTTGCAGGTCGTCGAGCAGCTCGCCGGCCGATGCGTAGCCTTCCGGGCGACTGTCGTCCAGGCTGGCATCGAGGCGCGCGCCGATCAGGGTCAGCAGGCCGCGGTACGGCATGTCGGCGTGCCGCGGACGAATCCCGGCGGCAGCCAGCGGAAAGCGCGCGCGGTAATCCTCCAGCCGCCGCAGCAGCTGCGGCGAGACCGCGACGCGGCTTTCGGTCTGGCTGAGCAGCCGCGCCAGCACGGCCACGTCGGCGAGATAATGCTCGATCACGTTTGCGCGCTGGGTGGCCAGGCTGGCGGCGATGGTGTCGGCGCCGACATTCGGGTTGCCGTCCATGTCGCCGCCGACCCAGGTGGCGAAGCCCAGCAGTTGCGGCAACTTCGCCGCGACGCCGTAAACCGTCCGCAAGGCCTCGGCCAGCGACTCGTACAGCGCCGGCACGATGCGGTAGATCGGGTTGGCCAGATAGAAGCCGACGTGATGGTGCTCGTCCTGCACCGTGGGCCGGACCGGCGAGGCCTCGGCGGTCTGCCAGCCCGAGGACAACGCCATGAAGATGCGGTCGTCGTCCTCCTTGCGCTCCTGCGGCGTGCGTGCCTGATCGAAATTGTCGATCAGCGAACTGACGATCGCCTGCTCCTTCTCAAGCAGCGAGCGGCGCACCGCCTCGGTCGGGTGCGCGGTGAACACCGGCTCGATCCACAGCCGGTCCAGCCAGTCCAGCAATTCGTCCGCGCCGACGCCCTGCGCCTTCAGCCGTCCGAGCACATCGAGCAACGACTCGGGCTGCGGCGCACTGCCGTGCCGCTGGTAGTCGCGGCGGCGGCGGATGCGGTGGACCCGCTCGGCCGTGTTGACGGCCTGGAAATACGTGGCGAAGGCCCGCGCCAGGGCCTCGGCATGTCCGGCATCGAGGCCGGCCAGCGACTGGGCCAGGTCGGCCACCGACGCGCCCTCGCGCCGGCGCCGGATCGCCGCGGTCCGCACCTGCTCGACCCGATCGAAGAACGCCGTGCCGTCCTGCTCGGCCAGCATCCGCCCGACCATGGCGCCGAGCCGGCCCACGTCCTCGCGCAACGGCTCGTCGTGGGGCAGAAACTCGGGGTCACGGTTGGGTTCCATCGGTCTCTCCGGCATCGGCTAAAAGCCACCAGCTTAACCAATCAGGCGCGGCGTGAGTCATCCCGCCGGATCTGCCGTTATAATGAAAGCCTTGTCCCTGCCCGCCGAGGGGCGCTGCGACCGTCATCGTGACCGTGCGGACCATCCGCCACCGCCTGCACGCCCCGTGCATGCGCCTCACCTTGACGGCCAGGCTCGGCGCGGCACATTCCACAACGGCGCCCGGTTGGATGTACGCGAAGCGATTCGCACCAGACCGGAGATACGCATGAACGCCGTCAGCAAAGAAGCCGTAACCCACGATTACAAGGTCGCCGACATCTCGCTCGCCGAGTTCGGCCGCAAGGAACTGGACATCGCCGAGCACGAGATGCCGGGCCTGATGTCGATCCGCAAGAAATACGCACCGGGCCTGCCGCTGAAGGGTGTGCGCGTCACCGGCTCGCTGCACATGACGATCCAGACCGCGGTGCTGATCGAAACCCTGAAGGACATCGGCGCCGACGTGCGCTGGGCCTCGTGCAACATCTTCTCGACCCAGGATCACGCCGCCGCCGCGATCGCCGCCAGCGGCACGCCGGTGTTCGCCTGGAAGGGCGAGACGCTGGAGGAATACTGGGACTGCACGCTGGACGCGCTGTCTTTCCCCGACGGCAAGGGCGGCTTCCTCGGGCCCCAGCTGGTGGTCGACGACGGCGGCGACGTGACGCTGCTGATCCACAAGGGCTACGAGCTGGAAAAGGGCGACGCAAGCTGGGTCAACAGCACCTCCGGCAGCCACGAGGAGCAGGTCATCAAGAACCTGCTCAAGCGCGTCGCCAAGGAGCGTCCGGGCTACTGGACCCGCGTCGTCGCGGACTGGAAGGGCGTCTCCGAGGAGACCACCACCGGCGTGCACCGGCTGTACCAGATGCTGGAGGCGGGCAAGCTGCTGGTGCCGGCGATCAACGTCAACGACTCGGTCACCAAGAGCAAGTTCGACAACCTGTACGGCTGCCGCGAGTCGCTGGCCGACGGTCTCAAGCGCGCGATGGACGTGATGCTGGCCGGCAAGGTCGCGGTGGTGTGCGGCTACGGCGACGTCGGCAAGGGCTGCGCGCACAGCCTGCGCGCCTACGGCTCGCGCGTGGTGGTCACCGAGATCGACCCGATCAACGCGCTGCAGGCGGCGATGGAAGGCTTCGAGGTCAACACCGTCGAATCCACCCTGGGCCGCGGCGACATCTACGTCACCACCACCGGCAACAAGGACGTGCTCACCCTCGACCACCTCAAGGCCATGAAGGACCAGGCCATCGTCTGCAACATCGGCCACTTCGACAACGAGATCCAGGTCGACGCGCTGAACGCCATGCCCGGCGTGCGCAAGATCAACATCAAGCCGCAGGTCGACAAGTACCTGTTCCCCGATGGCCGCGCGCTGTTCCTGCTGGCCGAGGGCCGCCTGGTCAACCTGGGCTGCGCCACCGGCCATCCCAGCTTCGTGATGTCCAACTCGTTCTCCAACCAGACCCTGGCGCAGATCGACCTGTGGGCGAACAAGGATCTCTACGACCC
>JAGWMU010000093.1 GCA_028873095.1 Pseudomonadota bacterium
CTGACCGAAACCGGCAGCAAGATGGACGAGGTGATCTACGAGGAGTTCAAGGGCACCGGCAACATGGAAGTGCACCTCTCCCGCCGCATCTCCGAGAAGCGCGTCTACCCGGCGATCGACATCAACCGCTCCGGCACCCGCCGCGAGGACCTGCTGATCGACCCCGACCTGCTGGCCAAGATCTGGATCCTGCGCAAGCTGCTGCACCCGATGGACGAGTTGTCGGCGATGGAATTCATGCTCGACAAGATGAAGAACACCAAGTCCAACGACGAGTTCTTCAACTCGATGAAGCGTTGAGCGTCGGGAAACGGGGAGCGGCATGCTCGCAAGCTGTCCGCTTTGACTCCCTCTCCCCGGAGGGGAGAGGGCTGGGGTGAGGGGACGCTCTTCGCCCCTGACCGAATCACCGCCGCTCCGTTTTTCGAGTTCCACCGCAAGGCCGGCAGATGCCGGCCTTGTTGCTTTCGCGCCCTTGCGAAATCCTTCCGGCTAGCATGCAATGACGATCATTGTCAGGAAAGACATCCTCATGCTGTCTCGCGTGGCTCTGTTGGTCGCCGGACTTCTGCTGGCTGGCACCGTCGCAGGCGTCGAGAAACCCCACCCATCGCTGACCCTGATTTGCCCCTATCAGACTGCCATGACGCGCGGGCTCGCGGTTCACGGCGACCTCGATGCGCCACCAGCGATCAACACGCTGATCGTCAACGTGATCGACGGCAAGTTGCCGCAAGTGCGCCGGCAACTGGACGCCATGAGTCCAGCAGACGCTGCCCATTGGCGGCAATCCGTCTTGGTCATCGCGGCCTACGCCAGAAATTCCGCAATGGTGGCCGGCCTGCTGGACAACGGCGCACTGGTCGATGGCCAGGGGACACTACCTGGTCTCAACCGCAAGGTTCGCGATCAGCTCATGGCCGAAGTGAAAAAGGACCCCAAATGGGCGACCGTCGATCCGGAACCCAAGACAGGTCGTTTGCTGGATACGGTGTTGCTATTCGATGGTCGGCCCGATGGCCCCGTGGCAACCATCGCCGCGCAATGCGGCGACCTGGCGACACTCGACGTCGCGCTAGACCACCACGCCAACGTGAAGGCACGAATACCGCACAGCAACGATGTCATGGTCATGGCGGTGACCGCTGACAATCCGGCCATCGTCAAACGCCTGCTCGATCACGGCGCCGACCCCTCGAGGGTGCTGGCTGGATCCTCCGACGGACTGATTACAGCCATCGTCGACGGCAATGCCACCATGGTTAAGCTCTTGCTCGACCACGGCGCTGACCCATGTGTCGAAAATCGAAGCCGCCAGCAGCGGCTTGACGCCTACAGGGCCAAGCACCCCGGTCAGAAAAGGCCGCTAGTCAGCGATGCCGAGCTGGGTCGTCGCCGGAAGCTGCCCGAGGATCTGGTCGCCCGGCTGACCTGCCCCACGTTCGACATGGCGAGCGCACACAAGGATTGACGGGCGCGCCAGGCCAACCTGTACCGTCACGTACAATTATTTGCGCCCGCCCCCTTTTCGTTGTCGCCCGGCACCCCCATAGTGAGGCGCTCACCCAGCGAGGCCTTGCCCGTGTCCATACCCAGTGCCGTCAAGAGCACCCCGATTGCGGGCCGCCAGCAACTGACCGACTACCTGGCCGCCGGCGAAAAGCCGCGCGAGGCATGGCGCATCGGCACCGAGCACGAGAAGTTCGGCTTCCGTACCGACGACCTGCATCCGCCCACCTTCGAGGGCGATCGCGGCATCAAGCGGCTGCTGGAGACGCTGGCGACCCGCTACGGCTGGGACGTCAGCCGCGAAGGCGAAAACCCGGTGGCGCTGTCCCGCAACGGCGCCTCGATCACGCTGGAGCCGGCCGGCCAGCTGGAGCTTTCCGGCGCGATGCTGGAGTCGGTCCACCAGACCTGCGGCGAGGTGAACACGCACCTGCAGGAAGTGCGCTCGGTCGCCGACGGCATGGGGCTGGGCTTCCTCGGCATGGGCTTCCAGCCGAAATGGCGCCGCGACGAGATGCCGTGGATGCCCAAGGGCCGCTACAAGATCATGCGCGAATACATGCCCAAGGTCGGCTCGCTGGGCCTGGACATGATGACGCGCACCTGCACGGTGCAGGTGAACCTGGATTTCGAAAGCCAGGCGGACATGGTGAAGAAGTTCCGCACCAGCCTGGCGCTGCAGCCGATCGCCACCGCGCTGTTCGCCGACTCGCCGTTCAGCGAAGGACGGCCAAACGGCTATCTGTCGTATCGCTCGCACATCTGGACCGACACCGACCCTCAGCGCACCGGCATGCTCGACTTCGTGTTCGAGGACGGCTTCGGCTACGAGCGCTACGTCGACTACATCCTCGACGTGCCGATGTACTTCAGCCTGCAGGACGGCCAGTACCTCGACCTGGCCGGGCAGGACTTCAAGCGCTTCATGGCCGGCGAACTGCCCGCCCTGCCCGGCGTGAAGGCCAGCATGAAGGACTTCGCCGACCACCTCACCACCGCCTTCCCCGAAGTGCGCCTGAAACAGTACCTGGAGATGCGCGGCGCCGACGGCGGCCCGTGGAACCGGCTGTGCGCGCTGCCCGCGTTCTGGGTCGGCCTGCTGTACGACCAGGAGGCGCTGGACGCCGCCTGGGATCTGGTCAAGGACTTCAGCCGCGAGGAGCGCCATGCCTTGCGCGACGGCGTGCCCAGGCATGCACTGAAATTGCCGTTCCGCGGCGGCAGCGTGCGCGATCTCGCCGAGCAGGCGCTGAAGATCGCCGACCACGGCCTCAAGCGCCGCGCCCGCCTCAACCGGCGCGGCGCCGACGAAAGCATCTTCCTCGAACCGATGATCGAGATCGTGCAGGCCAACCAGACCCCGGCCGAACGCAAGCTGGAGCTGTTCCATGGCGCCTGGGCCGGCAGCGTGGACCCGGTGTTCCGGGAATTCGCGTACTGAGCGGACCGGGCCGCGCGGCAAGTCGCCGGAATGCCCGGGCAACCCGCTTGAACCCGTGCGTTCGAGGACCGCGGCCGCCCGATCAGGAAGCGGCCGCTTCCACGATCGACCACGCGACCGGCTCGCCCGCCCGCATCGGCTTGCAGGCCGATCCGGCCAGGGGATATTCCTCAGGAACGGCCCACGGCGTGCGTTCGAGCACGATGCGGCCCTCGTTGCGCGGCAAGCGGTAGAAGTCCGGGCCATGGAAGCTGGCGAACGCTTCCAGGCGGTCCAGCCGGCCAGCCTGTTCGAACGCCTCGGCATAGAACTCCAGCGCCGCATGCGCCGTATAGAGCCCGGCACATCCGCAGGCCGCTTCCTTCGCTTCGCGCGGATGCGGTGCGCTGTCCGTGCCGAGAAAGAAATGCGGGTCGGCGCTGGTCGCCGCCTGCAGCAGGGCGGCGCGATGCGTCTCCCGCTTGAGGATCGGCGCGCAGTAGTTGTGCGGGCGGATCCCGCCTTCGAACAGCGCATTGCGGTTGAGCAGCAGATGATGCGCGGTGATCGTGGCGGCCACGTTGGCCGGCGCCGCGCTGACGAAATCGACCGCATCGCGGGTGGTGATGTGCTCCAGCACCATGCGCAGCGCCGGGAACCGCTCGCGCAGCGGGATCAGGTGGCGCTCGATGAACACGCGCTCGCGATCGAAGATGTCGACGGCCGGATCGGTGACCTCTCCATGCAGCAGCAGGGGCAGGTCGTGCCGCTCCATCGCCTCGATCACGCGGTACACCCGCGACAGCTCGCGCACGCCGGACTGCGAATTGGTGGTGGCGCCGGCGGGGTAGTACTTCACCGCAGACACGCTGTCGCTGTTCTTTGCGCGGGCGATTTCGTCGGCGCGGGTGTCCTCGGTGAGATACAGCGTCATCAGCGGCTGGAAGCGCGAACCTGGCGGCAGGCTCGCCACGATCCGCTGCCGATAGTCCTCGGCCTGCGCCACCGTCGTCACCGGCGGCTTCAGGTTCGGCATCACGATGGCGCGGGCGAAACGCCGCGCAGTGTGGCCGATCACCGAAGCCAGCGCATCACCATCCCTGAGGTGCAGGTGCCAGTCGTCGGGGCGGGTGATTTCTAGGCGCGTGGGGGTCATGGGGTGCGGACTCGGGGGTGTGGTCGGAGATGGCAATGGTATCGCGCGGGCATGATCGGAGCCTCCGTCACACTCTTGTCGTCGTAAAAAGCAGAGCTTTCTCCCTCCTGCGGAGGGCGAGTCACTTTCTCTCGCTTGCCCGAGAGAAAGTAACCAAAGAGAGGGCACCCCGCTTACGCTGCAGAGGAGACCCGGGTAGAGCGACGCGCATCCTGCGCGTACTTTTCAGAACCGCCAGATCACGAGCCCCCTCACCCCAACCCTCTCCCCGGCTTTGCCGGGGAGAGGGAGCAAAGCAGTCTGCGGCTCGCATATCGCTCTTCAGCTCTTCAGCTTGCGCCGCCGCACAGCGGTGACGAGCCGGGTGCGGACCAGGATGGCCCGCTGCTCTACCGGGGCCCCTGTGCGCCAAGCGGGGTGGCCTTCTCTTTTGGTTACTTTTCTCTTGGCCACGCAAGAGAAAAGTAACTCGCGCGCCGAAGGCGCACGAAAGCTCTTGCTTCCGCGACACATACCGGTCACTGCGAAACTGGCCCCGACACGCCGATCGTCTGCAGCCACGCCTCGGCCAGCGCAGGCCACCCGGTGATCGGCAGCTGCGTCCGGCGCAAGCCGAACGCATGCCCGCCGTGCGCATACAAGTGCATTTGCGCCGGCACGCGGGCCTTCGCCAGCGCGGCGTAGTAGACCAGCGACTGGTTGACGCCATCCACGTAGTCGTCTTCCGCCTGCACCAGGAAGGTGGGCGGGGTCTCTTGGGTGACCGGCAGGTTGGGGTTGAGCCTGCCATCGTCGAGCGCGAGGTGCCCGGGATAGATCGCCATGGCGAAATCCGGCCGGTCGCTTTCCCGGTCGGCCGCATCGGCCGGTTTGTATAGCTGGCGATTGAAGTCCGTGCTGGTCTCCGCCACCAGGAAGCCGCCCGCCGAGAAGCCGATCACGCCGACCTTGTGCGGATCGACATGCCATCGTGCGGCATGGAAGCGCACCAGTCTTATCGCTCGCTGCGCATCCTGCAGCGACGGCACCGACAGCGCGAAATCGTCAGGATAGGTCTTGCGCCGCCAGTCGTAAGGCGTGCCCGGCACGCGGTACTTCAACAGCACGCAGGTGATGCCGCGCGACGTCAGCCAGTCGCAGATCTCGGTGCCTTCGAGGTCGATGGCCAGCACCTGGAAGCCGCCGCCCGGGAACACCACCACCGCAGCGCCGGTGTTCTTGCTCCTGGGCGCATAGACCGCCAACGTGGGCCGGCTTACGTTGGTCACCGCCATCCACGGCCGACCGGCGATCAGGTGTTCTGTCCGCAAGGTTTCCGTTTCCGGCCCCGGCATCGGCTGCGCATCGGGTACCACGCCAGGCCACAGCGGCAGCTGCGTGTGCCCTGCGACGGGTTGCCAGACAGCGGCTTTCGCCGGCGCGGCCACGCACGTCAACGACAGGCACAGCAACACGATCCACGATTTCATGGCGCTCCTTCGCCTCGGCGCTCGGCCAAGGCGGCATGGTCAGGATGGAAACTCGGGTGAACCCTTCCCTCATGCTGCCTGTCGCGCGGGTCCCGCCGCGGCCGGTTTCAGGGAATTTCCCGGGCACGCGTGGCGATCACTCCCCGCGCAGCCAGCGCGCCGCGTCGATCGCGTAATAGGTGAGGATGGCATCGGCCCCCGCCCGCTTGAACGCGGTGAGGGTTTCCAGCACCACCGCCTTCTCGTCCAGCCAGCCGTTCTGCGACGCCGCTTTCAGCATCGCGTACTCGCCGCTGACCTGGTAGACGAAGGTGGGGACGCCGAAGGTGTCTTTCACCCGGCGCAGCACGTCGAGGTACGGCAGGCCGGGTTTCACCATCACCGCGTCGGCGCCTTCGGCGATGTCCAGCTCCACCTCGTGCAGCGCCTCGTCGGAGTTGGCGACGTCCATCTGGTAGGTGTGCTTGTTGCCCTTGCCGAGGTTGGCCGACGAGCCGACCGCGTCGCGGAACGGGCCGTAGAACGCCGAGGCGTATTTCGCCGAGTAGGCGAGGATGCGGGTGTGGATGCGGCCGGCTTCTTCCAGCGCGTCGCGGATGGTGCCGATGCGGCCGTCCATCATGTCCGACGGCGCCACGAAATCCATGCCGGCCTCGGCCTGCGCCAGCGACATCTTTACCAGCGCCTCGACGGTGGGCTCGTTCATCACGTAGCCGCTCGCGTCGATCAGGCCGTCCTGGCCGTGGGTGGTGTACGGGTCCAGCGCCACGTCGCCGATCAGGCCCAGTTCCGGATACTTCGCCTTCAGCGCGCGGGCGGCACGGTGCATCAGGTTGTCGGGGTTCCACGCCTCGGCGGCATCGAGCGACTTCACCTCGGCGCCGGGCGAGGGGAACAGCGCCAGCGCGGGGATGCCCAGCCGCACGCATTCGCCGGCCAGCGTCAGCAGCCCGTCGATCGACAGCCGATCGACGCCCGGCATCGACGGCACCGCCTCGCGCCGGCCCTCGCCCTCGATCACGAACGCGACCATGACCAGGTCGCTGGGCAACAAGGTGTGCTCGCGCATCAGCGCGCGGGAGAAGGCGTCATGGCGCATGCGCCGCATGCGGGTGGCGGGGAAGCTCATGGGGTCGATCCTGCCTGATTTGCCGAATGGCGCATTCTACGCCGCGGGCCGGCACCGCCGGCGCGGCGCCCCGCCGCCATGCCGCGACCCGCCGGCACCGCCGGAAGCTGGACGAACCGCATGGCAACTGGCACGCTTGGCGGATTCGTTGTCTGGATCGCCCATGCGTCAAACCATCTCCGCCCCCCCAACGCTGCTCGCCGACCTCGGCGGCACCAACGTGCGCTTTGCGCTGTCCGAACCGTCTGCCGCCACACCGTTCCGGACGGACAGCGTGCGGCGTTATCAGGTCAGCGATTTCGCATCGCTGACCGCGGCGATCCGCCAGTACTTCAGCGACACCGGGCTGCAGGCGCAGCATGCGCTGATCGCCGCCGCCGGCCGCATCAGCGACGGCGAGACGGTGCAGATCACCAACAATCCCTGGGCGATCTCCGCGCGCAACCTGCAGACGGAGCTGTCGATGCAGTCGGTGCGGCTGGTCAACGACTTCGCTGCGCAGAGCATGGCCGTGATGCTGCTGCAGCCGAAGGATCTCGTGCCCGTGGGCGGGCTGCCGCTGCCGCGCCTTGGCGCGCAGGCGGAGCAGACCTTCGTGATCGTCGGCCCCGGCACCGGGCTGGGCGTCGGCGGCCTGCTGCTGCGCCAGGGCAAGAGCAGCGTATTGCAGACCGAGGGCGGCCACGCCGGCTTCGCCGCGCACACGCCGGAAGACATCGAGATTCTCCACCGCCTGAACCAGCGCTACGGCAGGGTCTCCAACGAACGGCTGATCAGCGGCAACGGCCTGGTGAACCTGTACGGCGTGATCTGCGAGATCGCCGGCCAGGCCCCCGAGCCGCTGAAGCCCGAGGACATCAGCCAGCGTGCGAATGCCGGCAGCGATCCGCTGTGCGTGCGGGTGGTGGAGACCTTCGCCGGCATCTTCGGCAGCGTGGCAGGCGATCTGGTGCTGACCACGGGCGCCTGGGACGGCGTGTACCTCACCGGCGGACTGGTGCCGATCCTGCTGCCGTGGATGGAGCGCGGGCATTTCCGCGAACGCTTCGAGGCCAAGGGCCGGTTCCGCGAGACCATGGAGCAGGTGCCGACGCAGGCGATCATGAACCCCGAGCCCGGGCTGGTCGGTGCCGCCGCGCTGGCGATCCAGGAAGCCGGCGGCTCGTTGCTGCCGCTTCAGGACTGAAGCCCGCCGGGCGCTGCCCGCGGTCCACCGCGGTGGACCGGCGTGCCGATCGCCACTTCACCGGGAACGCCGATGTCGCGCAACGAAACCGCCTTTCTGTTCGACCTCGACGGCACCCTGGTCGACAGCGTCTACCAGCATGTGCTGGCCTGGAAGGAGTCGCTGGGCGACGAAGGCGTGCATCTTTCGGTATGGCGCATCCACCGCCGGATCGGCATGAGCGGCGGCCTGTTCGCCAACATGCTGCTGCGCGAGACCGGCATCGAGATCACCGAGGACCGGCTGGAGCGGCTGTTCCGCGGCCACGCCGCGGCCTATGCACGGCTGGCGGCCAACGAGGCCGTGCGCCCGCTGCCCGGGGCGCGCGAGCTGCTTGGCTACCTCACCGACAGCGGCATCCCGTGGGCGATCGCCACCAGCGGCCGGATGGAAACCGCGGCGCACAACCTGGCCGCACTGGGCGTCGATCCCGGCAAGGTGCCGGTGGTGACGCGCGACCAGGTGCGCCATGCCAAGCCCGACCCGGACCTGTTCATCACCGCGGCGAAACGCCTGGACTGCGACATCGGCAAGGCGCTGGTGATCGGCGATTCGATCTGGGACATGCTGGCGGCGCAACGCGCCCGCGCGCTGGGCGTCGGCATGCTTTGCGGCGGCTACGGCCAGCACGAGCTGGAACAGGCCGGCGCGTTCCGCGTCTACGAGGATCCGGCCGACCTGCTCAAGCGCATCGACGAGATCGTCGCGCGCAGCTGAGCGGCGCTCGCCTGCCCCCGACACCCGTAGGAGCGCACCCTGTGCGCGAATGGTCCTGTCACGGCCGCTACAAAGAGCATTCGCGCACAGGGTGCGCTCCTACGGGCGCCCGGACCGGCGCCGACCGTCCAGACCAGCGCAAGCCGCCCGGAGATCGCTCAGCCCGGCGCCAGCAACGCGTCCAGGTCGTCCTGCCCGAAACTGAGTTTCTCGCGGCTGCCGCCGCCTTCCAGCACGGCGGCGGCCAGTTCGGCCTTGCGCGCCTTCAGTTCCTCGATGCGTTCCTCGACCGTGCCGCAGGTGATCAGGCGGTAGACGAACACCGGCTTGTCCTGGCCGATGCGGTGCGCGCGGTCGCTGGCCTGCGCCTCGGCCGCCGGATTCCACCACGGGTCGTAGTGGATCACGGTGTCGGCGGCGGTGAGGTTGAGCCCGACGCCGCCGGCCTTCAGCGAGAGCAGGAACAGCGGCACTTCGCCGTTCTGGAAACGCTGCACCGGCTCGGCGCGATCGCGGGTCTCGCCGGTCAGGGTGACGTAGCGGATGCGCCGGCGGTCGAGCTCGGCGGCAATCAGCTTGAGCATGCCGGTGAACTGCGAAAACAGCAGCACCTTGCGGCCCTCGTCCAGCAATGCCGGCAACATCTCCAGCAGCAGCTCGAACTTCGCCGACTCGCGCACGCCGCGCGCGACCTCCAGCTTGACCAGGCGCGGATCGCAGCAGACCTGGCGCAACTTCAGCAATGCATCGAGCACCACGATGCCCGAGTGCGCGATGCCGCGCTGGGCGATCACCTCGCGCAATTCCTCGGCCAGCGACAGCCGCAGGCCTTCGTACAGGTCGCGCTGGCGGCCCTCCATCACCACCCGCCGGGTGATCTCGGTTTTCGGCGGCAGCTCCTGCGCCACCTGCGCCTTGGTCCGGCGCAGGATGAACGGCGCGAGACGCAGGTTGAGCCGCTGCTGGCATTCCTCGTCATGCTGCTTTTCGATCGGCACGCGGTAGTAGCGGCGGAACGCGCTCTCGTCGCCGAGCAGACCCGGCACCGCCAGATCGACCTGCGACCACAACTCGCCGAGGTGGTTTTCCAGCGGCGTGCCGGTGAGGCAGACGTAGCGTGCGGTACGCAGGCTGAGCAGCGCGCGACGGGCCTGCGTCCGCGGGTTCTTCACCTGCTGCGCCTCGTCCAGCACGATCAACGCGAACGGCTGCTTGCGCAGCGCCGCCACGTCGCGCGGCAACACGGCGTAACTGCTGAGCACGATGTCCTGCGCGCCGAGCTGGACGAATTCCTCGGCGCGCTGCGGGCCGTGCAAGGTCAGCACCTTCAGCTGCGGCGCGAAACGGGCGATCTCCGACTGCCAGTTCGGGATCAGGCTGGTCGGCACCACGATCAATGCCGGCTGCAGCAGCGCGCCGCCCCGTTTCAGCGCCAGCAGGTGGGTGATCAGCTGCAGCGTCTTGCCCAGCCCCATGTCGTCGGCCAGCACGCCGCCGACCCCGGCCTCGGCCAGCGCGTTCAGCCAGCGCAGGCCCTCGCGCTGATAGGGCCGCAGTTCCGCCCGCAACCCTTCCGGCGCGGCATCGCTGGCGCGCGCGGCGGCATCGCGCAGGCGTGCGGCAAATCCAAGCAGCGGTTCCGGCGCTTCCAGCGTACCGCCGCCGGGCATCGCCGCCGCCAGCTCCTCCAGGCGCCCCGCCTGTACCCGCGGCAGATGCAGCAGCTTGCGCGGCTTGTCCAGGTATTCGGCCAGCGGCGCCAGCAGGCCGCGCAATTCCTTCAGGCGCACCGGCACGCGGCGACGGGCGTCGACCGGCGCATACCACACGGCGTCCTCGGGCTCGTTCGGCGCCGGGCTGAGATTCAGCTGATGCTCGGTCAGCGCCTGCGCCACCGCCGGCAACAGGTTGTGGCGCTGGCCGTCCAGCTCGATGCCGATTTCCAGGTCGATGGCATGGTCGTCGACATCTTCGGCCGCATGGCCGTACCAGCGTACCGGCCCTTCCAGTACCTCGAACGGAAAACTCGGCGCGTACTCGATCTGGAAATTTTCCTGCTCCAGCTTGGGCCGCAGGGCCAGCCAGCGGGCAGGCGTGTTGACCTCCAGCGCACCGGCGTAGCCGGCTCCCGGAAACAGCCAGGCGTCCTCGGGCAGCGTCTCGGCCACATCCCACGGCAGGCCCTCGGTATCCACGCCCGGGGTCAGGCCGACCCGCTCGAGCTGTTCCATCGCCGAGAGTTCCTCGGCGCGGCGGCGGGTGATCTCGACCAGCTGGGCGTTGCGCACGCGCCGCACCAGCGGTTCGCCGCCGCGGCCGGGCAGCCGCTCGCCGGCATAATCGAACGCCAGCCGCGCGTAGCCCAGCGGCGGCGTGCCGGCCGCCAGCCGCGCGTGCCGGGTCAACGCGTGCATGATCAGCACCGGTTTCGGCGCCGGCTGCGAACGGCGCAGTTCCCCGAACACCTGCGGCAGCGGCACCCGCGTCGCCAGGCGGCTGCCCGGCAGGCGATGGCGCAGGCGCCGACCGTGCTCGTGCAGCAGCGGCGGCAGCTCCAGCCAGTGGGTCTCCTCGGTGGCCGCCTCGAGCGGACCGATCGTGGCGCGCTCGGCGTCGAGGTACCACAGGCCGTCGACGCGCAGCAGGCGCTGGCTGTGCGGCAGCAGCGGCAGCAGGCGCTGGCTGCCGTCCGGCGCCATCTGCCAATGCCAGTTGAGCGGATGCGACTTGCCGCGCGACAGCCGCAAGCCGGCCA
>JAGWMU010000001.1 GCA_028873095.1 Pseudomonadota bacterium
CAGCACGTCGGGCGCGTAGTCGAACGAGTCGTAGTACAGATGCGACTCCGGCAGGCCGGCGTCGAGAAACAGCTGATGCCCGGCATCGATCATCGCCGGCGGCCCGCTCATGTAGAGATCGTGGCCGGACAGGTCGGGCTGATCCTCCAGCACCGCCTCATGCACCAGGCCGCAACGCAGCCCGGCCGACTGCTCCGGGTCCGACACCACGGCGTGGAATTGCAGGTTCGGCAGCTCGCTCGCCCAGCGCTCGGCCAGCGGCCGCAGGTAGATGTCCCCCGCGCTGCGGGCGCCCCAGTACACCTGCATCGGCCGCCGCGTGCCCAGCGCCATGAAGTGTTCGACGATCGCCTTGACCGGGGCAAAGCCGGTGCCGCCGGCCATGAACACCATCGGCCGTTCGGAATCCTCGCGCGGCACGAACGTGCCCAGCGGCCCCTCGACACGCAGCCGGTCGCCGGCCCTGAGGCTGTCGCTGACCCACGAGGTGAATCCGCCGCCGGCCACGTGGCGCACGTGCAGCTCGATCGCGCCGTCCGCCTGCGGCCCATTGGCGATCGAGAACGGCCGGCGCCTGCCGTCCGCGAGCAGCACATCCAGATACTGGCCAGGCAGCCAGTTGAGCCGGGGCTCGCCCTGCTCCGGCCGCAGCCGCAAGCCGAACACCGCCGGCGCCAGCTGCCACTTGTCGGCCACCACCACGCCGAGCTGGCGTCGCGCGACATCGTGCACCGAGGCAACCTCGCGCGCCTCGAGCAGCAGATCGCTGGCCGGAACCGCCTGGCACAGCAGCACCGCATGCCGCGCCCGCGCATCGGCATTCAGCGCCAGCGGCGGATTGCGCGGGTATTCGCAGCGCCCTTCCAGCAAGGTCGCCTTGCAGCTGCCGCAGACGCCGGCACGGCAGGAATACGGCAAGGCGATGCCCGCGCGCTGCGCCGCTTCCAGCACGCTTTCGCCGGCGGCCACCGGAAACTGCCGGCCGGAAGATTTGAGAGTGACCTTGAACACGAGCGCATTGTCGCGGCGATGGCGGCGGACAACAATGCGTGTCCGCCCCGCAGGAATCAACCATGAGCATCTGGAAACAGGATACCGACCTGGCCCGCATCAACGGGTGGAGCGCCAATACGATGATCGAGACGCTGGGGATTCGTTTCAGCGCGATAGGCGATGACTGGCTGCAGGCCACCATGCCGGTCGAGCGTCGCACCCATCAGCCGTACGGCCTGCTGCACGGAGGGGCCTCGGTGGCCCTGGCCGAGACGCTAGGCACCAGTGCCGCGATGCTCACGCTCGACCCGGAACGGGAAGCCGCGGTCGGCCTCGACATCAACGCCAACCATGTCCGCGGCGTGCGCAGCGGCACGGTGACCGGCACCGCCCGGATGATGCACATTGGCCGCACCACCCAGGTATGGGAGATCCGCATCGAGAACGAGGAGGGAGCCCTGGTGTGCGTCTCGCGGATGACCATCGCGGTGATTCCGGCACGTGTCGTGGTGCCGCATTGATCAGCGACCCGCCGTATGCCCGGCTGACACCCGACCGCGTGCTCGATGCCGTCGGCGCCTGCGGCCTGTGGCCGGACGGGCGGCTGCTGGCGCTCAACAGCTACGAAAACCGCGTCTGGCAGGTCGGACTGGAAGACCGGCCGCCGGTGATCGCGAAGTTCTACCGGCCGGGGCGCTGGAGCAATGCGGCGATCGCCGAGGAACACGCGTTCGCGCAGGAGCTGGCCGCGGCCGAACTGCCGGTGGTGGCGTCGCTGACGTTCGCGGGCCACACCCTGTTGCATCATGAAGGCTTCCGCTATGCGCTGACTCCGCGCTGTGGCGGCCGCGCACCGGAGCTGGAAGCGATCGACCAACTGCAGTGGCTGGGCCGGCTGATCGCGCGCATCCACTTGGTCGGCGCGTGCCAGCCGTTCGTCCACCGCGGCAAGCTCGATCGCGACACCATGGTGCAACAGCCGATGCAGGCCGTGCTCGGATCGTCGTTGCTGCCCGCTGCGCTGCACGCCCAATACCGCGTCGCCGCGTTGCGCCTCGATGCCGCCATCGCGCAGCGGCAGACGGCGATCGGCCCGCTGCGGCAACTGCGGCTGCACGGCGACTGCCACCCCGGCAACGTGCTGTGGACGGACGCCGGCCCGCACTTCGTCGACTTCGACGACGCCCGCAGCGGGCCGGCGGTGCAGGACCTGTGGATGCTCGCCAACGACGATCGGGCAATGACGGCCGTGCTCGAGGGCTACCGGCAGTTTCGCGATTTCGACCAGGCCGAGCTGGCGCTGGTGCCGGTCCTGCGCGCGATGCGTCAGCTGCACTACGCCGGCTGGATCGCCGCCCGCTGGCACGACCCGGCGTTCCCCGCCGCCTTCCCGTTCGCCGCCGAGTCGCGCTGGTGGGAACAGCACATCACCGACCTGCACGAGCTGGCCGACGAACTTGAATGAGCCCCACCCCCCGCAGGAGCGCACCCTGTGCGCGATGGCTTCTGTCGGGTCCGATGCAAAGGGCGTTCGCGCACGTGGTGCGCTCCTACGACAGCAGGCCGGACCCGCAGGAGCGCACCCTGTGCGCGATGGCTCTTGCCGGGTCCGATGCAAAGGGCGTTCGCGCACGTGGTGCGCTCCTACGACAGCAGGCCGGACCCGTAGGAGCGCACCCTGTGCGCGATGGCTCTTGCCTGGTCCGATGCAAAGGGTGCGCCCCTACAATATCCACCTTCCCTACCGGAGTGCCGCATGCGCATCGTCCTGTTCCGCCTGATCGGCATCCTCGAAATCGCCGGCGGCTTCTACGGCGCCAGCGCGGCGCTGCGCCGGCTGCTGCCGCTGGGTTCCACCCATGACAGCGTGGCCGCGCTGATCGCCCTGGCGCTGTTCGGGTTCGTGCTGGCCGCCGGCGTGCAGCTGCTCGACAACAACGAGCGCGGCGTGCGGATGTCGCGCTGGGCGCAATTGCTGCAGCTGCCGCTGATCGCCACGCCGATGTTCAGCTACGCGCTGCACTGCGGCGCGTTCGTCAACGTGTACGCCACGCTGCAGTTCGCCACGCGGCTGGGCATCGACTGGCACGTCGGCTCGCAGGGGTTTCTGCTGGCGGCGCGCGGCCCGGCGGTGTCGCGACTGGGCATCAACCTGCTGGCACTGCTGTCGTGGCTGGCGCTCAAGCTGCGCTGACGATCCGCCCTGCACCGGCCAGGGGAAGCTGCCGGGCACCAGCTATCATGCGCGGATGAACTCGCCCGATCAGCCGCCGCCGGCAGCCGCCCTGCCCATCATCCGCCTGAAGTCCGACCGCGCACCGGGGCATCCGTGGGTGTGGTCGGCGCAGGTCCACAAGCCGCAGGCCCGCTTGCCGCCGGGCAGCCTGGTCGAGGTGCACGATGCCAGGGGCGGCTTCGTCGGCCGCGGCTTCTGGAACGGCCATGCGCGCATCGCGCTGCGCCTGCTGGACATCGACGCGGCCGCGACGATCGACACCGACTGGATCGCCGCGCGCATCGACCGCGCGGTGCGGCTGCGCCGCGACTGGCTGCATCTGGAACAGGCCAGCGACGCCTGGCGCGTGGTGCACAGCGAAGGCGACGGCCTCTCGGGCCTGATCGTCGACCGCTACGCCGACATCCTGGTGATCGAGTATTTCGCGGCCGGCATGTGGCGTTTCCGCGAGGCGATCCACGCCGCCCTGCTCGCGCATTTTCCCGGCGCCCGGCTGTACTGGTTCGCCGAGTCGCACGTGCAGAAGCAGGAGTCGTTCGACTGCCGCAGTCCCGACGTGCCCGCCGCCGTCGAAGTGCGCGAGCACGGCCTGCGCTTCCACGCCGCGCCGGGCTCGGGACACAAGACCGGCTTCTTCGCCGACCAGCGCGACAACCGCCGCCGCTTCGCCGAACTGGCGAAGGGCCGCCGCGTGCTCGACCTGTGCTGCAACGCCGGCGGCTTCGCGGTCCACGCGATGGCGGCCGGCGCGCGCGAAGCGGTCGGCGTGGATCTGGATGCCGGCATCCTGGAAGTCGCCCGCGCCAACGCCGCCGCCAACCGCGTCGCGGCGACGTTCGAACAGGCCGACATCTTCGACTGGGTGCGCGCCGCGCTGGCGCGCGGCGAGCGGTACGACGCGGTGGTCCTCGACCCGGCCAAGCTCACCCGCGACCGCAGCAAGGTGATGGAGGCGCTGAAGAAGTACTTCGCGATGAACCGCATGGCGCTCGACATCATCCCGCCCGGCGGCCTGCTGCTGACCTGTTCGTGCACCGGCCTGGTCGGCGAGAGCGAATTCCTGGAAATGCTGCGCCGGGTGGCGCTCAACGCCGGCCGCGAGATCCAGCTGCTGCAAGTCGGCGGCGCCGGCGCCGACCACCCGTTCCGCACCGATGTGCCCGAGGGACGTTATCTGAAGGCCGTGTTCTGTCGCATCGATTGACCGGCGAGGTCGCAGCCGGTGATACCGGCCCGCATAAACTGTCGGTCAGCGTCATTGGAAGCCACCTCATGCCTGCCACCGAAGCGCTGTTGATCGTTCTAGCCGCCGCCATGCTGGCCGTGCTGATCCTGCAGCTGGTACTGCTGCTGCGCGGACGCGCCGATGGCGGGTTGACCGCACGACTGGATGCACTGAAGGACGACAACCGCCATCTGCGCGATGCCCTTGCACAGGAACAGCGCGCCGGACGCGCCGAACTGGCGCAAACGCTCGACCTGTTCCGCGGCCACATGCAGGAACAGCTCGGCGGCATGAGCCAGCAACAGCACGAGCGCATCGGCAATTTCGGCCAGCGCCTCGAGCTGCTGATCGAACGCACCGACGCGGGCCTGCAGACGCTGGCACAGCGCCTGACGGAGGAGGCTCGCAAGAGCCGCGAGGAGTCGACGCTGACCCTGGGGCGCTTTGGCGAAATGCTGCAGCAGCGGCTTGCCACGCTGACCGCCGACAACGAGAAGCGCCTTGCCGATGTGCGCAATACCCTGGAAACCCGCCTCAAGGCGATCCAGGACGACAACGCGGTCAGACTCGAGCAGATGCGCGCCACCGTCGACGAAAAACTGCAGAACACGCTGGAAACCCGGCTGGGCCACTCATTCAAGCTGGTGTCCGATCGCCTCGAAGCGGTCCAGCGCGGGCTCGGGGAAATGCAGAACCTTGCCGTCGGCGTGGGCGACCTGAAGCGCGTGCTGACCAACGTCAAGCAGCGCGGCACGTTCGGTGAAGTGCAACTCGGCGCCCTGCTCGAGGACATGCTGACTGCCGAGCAGTACGCCTCCAACGTCATCACCGTGCCGGGCAGCAACGACCGCGTCGAATTTGCCATCCGCATGCCGGGACAGGAGGAAGGCGAATACGTCTACCTGCCGATCGATGCGAAGTTTCCGGTCGAGGACTACCAACGCCTGCTCGATGCCCAGGAAGCATCGGACAACGAGGCCGCCAATGCCGCCGGTCGCGCGCTGGAAAATCGCGTTCGCGAGGAGGCCAAGCGCATCCACTGCAAGTATGTCGCCCCGCCGCACACGACGGATTTCGCCGTGCTGTACCTGCCCACCGAAGGCCTCTACGCCGAAGTGATCCGGCGGGCGGGCCTGTTCGAGAACCTGCAGCGCGAGCATCGCGTGATGGTTGCCGGACCCACGACCCTCAGCGCCCTGCTGAACAGCCTGCAGATGGGCTTCCGCACCCTGGTCATCGCCAAGCGCAGCAGCGAGGTATGGAAGATCCTCGGCGCAGTGAAGGCGGAATTCGGGAAATTCGGCGTGGTGCTGGACAGGACCCGCAAGCAACTCGATGCGGCCCGCAACAGCATCGACAGCGCGGGCCAGCGCACCCGCGCGATCGAACGCAAGCTGCGCAGCGTGGAAACCTTGTCCGGCGAGGATACCCGGCACATGCTGGATGCGGCGCCGGATCCGGATGAAAGCGACGAGGGCGCCGCCGAGTGACGCACCGGCATGGCCGTGCCGGCCACGCGACCTGCCCGGGCGGAGTTGCACGCCAGGAGCCTGTCGGGCTTTGGTCGGCAGCGACCGCTCCGGCCGACGGATCGCAATGAATCCGCGGTAGCCGGCGCCCGCCCTGGGCAGGGCCGGTCATGACGGCCGCCGTCCCGGAGCCTGCCAATCCCGGTGCGATCCGGCGCGCCGTTGGCCAGCCGGAACGGCAGATCGCCCGGCCCTCAAACAGCTACACGCCGACCAGCGGTTGACCGCGGCGTAGCCATGCCGTAAAGTCGTCGCCAATCCCGAACGAACGTTCGGTCTGTCAAGACACTCGTCGTATTCAGGAGCGTTCGCGGCATGGCAATCGTCGATGCATGGGGCATGTTCTTCGTCGCCAGCGGCGAGCCGTTGCAACGGCGTCCGTTCGCCGTGCCGGCCCCCGCCGCCGCCGACGTCGTGGTCGCGGTAGCCGGTTGCGGCCTGTGCCATACCGACCTTGGATTCCTCTCCGGCGCAGTCAACACCAGGCAGGCGCTGCCGCTGGTGCTTGGGCACGAGATCAGCGGCACCGTGGTCGCCGCCGGCGAGGATTTTCCCGAGCTGCTCGGCCGCCATGTGGTGGTGCCGGCGGTGCTGCCCTGCGGCGACTGCGAGCTGTGCCGGGCCGGACGCGACAACATCTGCCAGCGCCAACGCATGCCGGGCAATGATTTCAACGGTGGCTTCGCCAGCCATCTGACCGTGCCGGCGCGCTTCCTGTGCCCGCTGCCCGATCGGCTCGGCGACTTTCCGCTGGCCGAACTGAGCGTGGTGGCCGATGCGATCACCACGCCGTACCAATCCGTCGTGCGCAGCGGCCTGGCCGCAGGCGAGCTGGCCATCGTGGTCGGCGTCGGCGGGGTCGGCCTGTATCTGGTGCAGCACGCCCGCAACGTCGGCGCGCACGTGGTGGCACTGGATATCGACCCGGCCCGGCTCGAAACCGCCGCCGCGCAGGGAGCCGAGCTGACCCTCGATTCACGCTCGCTCGACGAACGCGGACTGCGCCAGGCCATCCGCGCGTTCGCGCAGGAAAAAGGCTACCCCGATACGCGCTGGCGGGTGTTCGAGACCAGCGGCAGCGTGGCCGGCCAGCGCACCGCCTACGGGCTGCTCAGTTTTGCTGGCACGCTGGGCGTGATCGGCTTCACCCGGGACAAGATCGACCTGCGCCTGTCCAACATCATGGCCTTCGATGCCGACGTGTTCGGCAACTGGGGCTGCCGCCCGGCGCACTATCCGGCGGTGGTGGCCGACGTGCTGGCCGGGCGCATCGAGCTGCGCCGCAACGTGCGCCAGTTCCCGCTGGCCGACATCAATGCCGTCATCGCCGACGCCCAGGCGCATCGCCTGGATGCGCGCGCTGTGCTGGTGCCCTGAGCCCCGCCTTCTCCCTCCCCCGCCAGACGCCCATGAAAAACCATCACCTGCTCGACAGCTACAGCTACCGCGACATCCTGGTCGAGCGGCGCCCGTTGCGCGACGCCGACGGCCACGCCGTCGAGGGTCTGTACAACGCCTGGATCCTGCTCAACAACCCCGCGCAGCTGAACTCCTACTCCACCCAGGCGGTGAAGGAACTGATCCTGGCTTTCCGCGAGGCGTCCTGCGACCGCTCGGTGGTCGCGGTGGTGTTCACCGCGGTCGGCGACAAGGCGTTCTGCACCGGCGGCAACACCAAGGAATACGCCGAGTACTACGCCGGCAATCCGCAGGAATACAAGCAGTACATGCGGCTGTTCAACGACATGGTCACGGCGATCCTGCTGTGCGACAAGCCGGTGATCAACCGCGTCAACGGCATGCGCATCGGCGGCGGCCAGGAGATCGGCATGGCCTGCGATTTCACGCTCGCCGCCGACACCGCCCGCTTCGGCCAGGCCGGCCCCAAGCACGGTTCGGCACCCGACGGCGGCTCCACCGATTTCCTGCACCTGTTCGTCGGCATGACCCGGGCGCTGGAGTCATGCACCCTGTGCGAGCACTGGTCGGCGCACACCGCGGTGGACATCGGCCTGATCAACCGCATCGTGCCGGTACTGCGCAAGCCCGATGGCGCCTTCATCGCCAATCCGCTGGTGTCCACCGAGCGCTTCGATGCCTGGGGCAACCCGGCCTACGGCGCGTTCAAGGCCGGCGCTGCACGCGAGGCCGGCAAGGCGGAAATGCAGGGTTGCACAATCGACTTCAGCCAGCTCGATGCCGAGGTCGAAACAATGGCCTACAAGTTGTCGCTGACCATGCCGGACTGCCTCAGCAAGACGCTGGAATCGGTCCGCAAGAAGAAACTCGAACACTGGCAGCGCAACTGCGAAACCAACCGCTCGTGGCTGGCGCTGAACATGATGACCGAAGGGCGCGCCGGCTTCCGTGCGTTCAACGAGGGGCCCAGGCATCAGCGCGAGGTCGATTTCCACGCCCTGCGCCGGGCCCTGGCGCAAGCGCAGCCCTGGGACGAACACCTGCTGGCGCGGATCCTGCCGAAGGCCGAGCCATGAACTTTTCGACGCTCGCGCTGACCGAACGTTGCGACGGCCAGGTGCTGGAGGTGGCATTGAACGCGCCGCCGGCCAATATCCTGAATGCACACATGATCGGCGAGCTGCGCGCGCTGCTGGCGCGCGAACGCGCCGCGTCCAGGCGCAAGGCGATCGTGCTGTCCGGCGCCGGCGCGCATTTTTGCTACGGCGCCAGCGTGCCCGAACATCGGGCCACGGAAGTCGGCGCGATGCTGCCGCAATTCCATGGCCTGATCGACGACCTGCTGGCGCACCCGGTGACCAGCATCGCCCGCGTTTCCGGCCGCTGCCTTGGCGGCGGCTTCGAGTTGGCGCTGGGCTGCAGCCTGCTGTTCGCGGACGAGTCGGCGCGCTTCGCGGTGCCGGAAATCCAGCTCGGCGTGTTTCCGCCGGTGGCGGCGGTGCTGCTGCCGCAGATGGGTGCGGCGGCGCTCGCACCGCGCCTGGTGCTGTCGGGCGAAACCGTCGACGCGGCGCTGCTGGACCGGTTTGGTCTGCTGGCCGGATGCGTGCCGGCCGGCGCGGCCGCGGCCGCCGTCGATGCCTGGATCGAACAGCACCTGCTCCCGCGCAGTGCCGCCAGCCTGCGCTGCGCCCACCGCGCACTGCGCGCGTCGCTGCTGGCGCACTACCGCGGCCTGATCGGCAACGTTGAACGGATCTACCTGGAGGAGCTGATGGCTTCCCATGACGCCAACGAAGGCATCGCCGCCTTCATCGACAAACGCACCGCGGTCTGGACCGATGCCTGAGATGGACACCCCACCCCCCACCGACCAGCAGCCCTGCCCGGACGACATCCTCGCCCAGAGCGCCGCCCTGATGTCCAGCCAGGGCTACCACGGCACCAGCATGCGCGATCTGGCGCGCACCACCGGGCGCAGCCTGTCCGGGCTCTACCACCACTTCGCGAACAAGGAAGAATTGCTCTACCTGATCAACCAGCGCGGCTTTTCCCCGCTGTTGGCCAACGCCGAGCGGCTGCGCAGCGAATACCGCAGCGGCAACGGCCGCCCGGTTGCGGCCGCTCCGGCCAGCGCCGCCCTGCTGTGCGACCTGATCGGAAGCCATCTGGGCTATTTCGGAAGCCATCTCAACGAGATGCGAGTGCTGATGTTCGGCACCCAGCCGATGAGTTCGGCGCACGGCAAGGCGATCCGCCAACTGAAGGAGCGCTACACGGAGATCTTCAAGTTCGCGGTCGGCCAGTACATCGAAACCCGCCGCGAAGCCGCCACCGCCATCGAGATCGAACGCAAGACCTACCTGCTGTTCGGCATGATGAACTGGATCTTCGGCTGGTACTCGTTCGACGAGCACGGCCCGGCCGAGGCGCTGGCCGAGGAGATCTACACGACCTTCACCAAGGGCTGCCTGGCCTTGCGCCCGGCAGCTGCCCTCGACGAGTAGCGCATGGACACCCAACCGCTGATCGACCGCTGCGAACGCCTGTACCGGGACATCGATCTTGGCTACGTGCAGGCGTGGAAACAACGCACCGGCGGCAAGGCGATCGGCCACCTGCCGGTGTACGTGCCGCGCGAGCTGATCCACGCCGCCGGGCTGCTGCCGGTCGGCATCATGGGCGGCGGCGACGACGTCGAGATCATTCGCGGCGACGCCTACTTCCAGTCCTACATCTGCCACCTGCCGCGTTCCACCGTCGAGCTTGGCCTGGCCGGCAAGCTCGATTGCCTGGATGGCATGTTGTTCCCTGCGATCTGCGATGTGATCCGCAACCTCAGCGGCATGTGGCAGATGATGTTCCCGGACAAGTACACCAAGTACCTCGACTTCCCGCAGACTTTCAACGACGCCGGCCGCGAGTTCTACCGCCTCGAGATGGCCGAGCTGCTGCTGGAGCTGGAGGGCCTGTCCGGCATCCGCGCCACCCCCGAGCGGCTCAATCGGTCGATCACCCTGTACAACGCCAACCGCCGCGCGCTGGCCGCCCTGTACGACCTGCGCGCCGCCGAGCCGCATCGAATTCCGACCAGCGAGCTCTACCTGCTGCAACGGGCCGGCAACGTGCTCGAGGTGAGCGAGCACACCGCGATGCTGCACGAATACCTGGCGGCTGCCCGGGTCAGCCATCGCCCGCAGCGCGACAACGTGCGGGTGGTGGCGACCGGCCTGTTCTGCGAGCAGCCGCCGCTGTCGATGGTGCGCGCGATGGAGAACAGCGGCTGCTACATCGTCGACGACGACTGGGTGCTGGGCGCGCGCTACCAGTTGGGCGACACGCCGGTCGGCGACAACCCGCTGGCGGCCATCGTCGACGCCTACATGAACGGCACCGTGGCCACCGCCACCCGTTACGTCGAGGGCGACGACAAGGGCGCGTTCCTGGTCGAACAGGTGCGCCGCCGGCATGCCGAAGGCGTGATCTTTGCCGCCGCCAGCTTCTGCGACCCGGCCCTGCTCGACCGGCCGATGGGACAGAAGGCGCTGGCCGAGGCGGGCATCCCGTACACCGCTTTCACCTATTCGGAAAACACCGGCCAGGTCCAGGTCATCAAGGAACAGGCCGGCACCTTCGCCGATTCCATCAAACTGTGGGGAGCCGTGTCATGAGCAGCGCCGAAGTCCTGAAGGAAGAAAGCATGGTGCTGCAGAAGAAGATGCTCGGCGAGCACTTCGACACCCTGTCCAAGTCCCGGGAGAACGGGCGCAAGGTGGTCTACACCTTCGTGCCCGGCAACCTCAACGAGCTGATCCTCGCCTTCGACCTGCTGCCGGTGCACCCGGAGGTCAACGCACTGCAGTCGGGCATGCGCAAGCTGTCCGGCGATTACATCCAGGAAGCCGAGAAACACGGCCACTCCGAGGACGTCTGCACCTACGTCAAGTGCGATATCGGCATGCTCAAGAAGGGCAACATCGGCCCCACCGGCGAGAAGCTTCCGCCGCCGGACCTGCTGCTGCTGAGCTATACCGGCTGCTTCACTTTCATGAAGTGGTTCGAGCTGCTGAAACAGGAGTATGGCTGCCCGGTGGTGATGCTGCAGGTGCCGTACCAGGCCGACGGCAGGATCACCGCCAGCCAGCGCGCGTTCGTCGCGCGCCAGCTGCGCGACGTGGTGGTGCCGGCGCTGGAACAGGTGTCCGGCAAGAAACTCGACGAGGACCGTCTGCGCGAATTGCTGGCCAGCTCCGCGCGCGCCGAGGACGACCTCGTCCATGTCTGGGAATCGGCCAAGCACAAGCCCTCGCCGATCGATGCCTACTTCGGCGGGGTCTATTACATCGGCCCGATCTTCACCGCCTTCCGCGGCCTGCCCGTGTGCGAGCAGTACTACCGTTCGCTGCGCAGCGAGGTCGATTACCGGATTGCCCACGGCATGGGTCCGACCACGCCGGAAGGCGAGCTGCGCCAGCAGAAGTACCGCATCGTCATCGAGGGCCCGCCGAACTGGACCAGCTTCCGCGAGTTCTGGAAGATCTTCTCCGACGAGGGCGTGGTGATGGTGGCGTCGACCTACACCAAGGTCGGCGGCCTGTACGAGCAGGGCTTCCGCCACGACCCGGACCATCCGTTCGAAACCCTGGCCGAGTATTGCCTGGGCTGCTACACCAACCGCAGCCTGCCGACGCGGGTCGACATCCTCGCCAAGTACGTCGAGGAGTACGAAGCCGACGGCGTGCTGTTCAACTCGATCAAGAGTTGCAACTCGTTCTCGGCCGGGCAGCTGATGATGCTGCGCGAGCTGGAAAAGCGTACCGGCAAGGCCGGCGCCTTCATCGAAAGCGACCTGGTCGATCCGCGTTACTTCAACGCGGCCAACATCAAGAACCGCCTCGAATCCTACTTCCAGATGCTGGAAGCGAAGCGGCAGGCGGCCTGAAGGGGGACACCATGGACTGTTGCTATATCGGCATCGATCTGGGCTCGACCACCACCAAGGCGGTGTTCCTGGACGAACACGAGCGCATCATCGGGCGCGGCATCACCAACTCGCGCAGCAATTACGAGCTGGCCTGCCAGGTCGCGCGCGAGGAAGCCGAAATCGATGCCCGCTTCGGCCTGCTGCGCGGCAAACTCGAAGCCAGCCCGCAGATCGGCGCGCTGGCCGAGCCGCTGATGGCGATACTGGCCTGCACCTACGCGCTGGCCCAGCACCTGGAGCAGTTGCGCGCGCTGCATGCCGAATGCAGGCAGCTGGCGCTGGCGCACGCGCTGCCGGCGGACGAAATGGCGGCCGTCGAGCGCGCCCTGGACAGCATCTTCGCCGCCCTCGAACGCCAGGCCGAACTGGACTTCTTCCCCGGCAGCGCCGCTGCCAGCGATTTCTTCCGCGACCTTGCCACCAGTCAGTACCTGAAGCAGGCCGAGCAGGTCACGCGCGAGTTGCCGGTACCCTTCGACCGCCTGGTCGGGCTGTTCGACGCCGCCATCATCCGGGTCGAAAACCACAGCTTCGCCGGTCAGTATCGCAGTTACCTGGAGTTCGCCGCCCAGCGCGTCGCCGCCGACGGGCGCTTCGCGGCATTTGCCGACGAGATCGCCACCGCCGTCGGCGACACCGCCGAGCAGCGCTTCAATGTGCTCAACATCGTCGGTACCGGCTACGGCCGCCTGACCCTGCCGTTCGCACGCGAGCAGATCCGTTCGGAGATCCTCTGCCACGGCCTGGGGGCGCACTACATGTTTCCGCTCACGCGCAGCGTGCTGGACATCGGCGGCCAGGACACCAAGGCGATCCAGGTCGACGGCAATGGCCTGGTCACCGGGTTCCAGATGAACGACCGCTGCGCCGCCGGCTGCGGCCGCTATCTGGGCTACATCGCCGACGAAATGAACATCGGCGTGCATGAGCTGGGGCCGCTGGCGATGCAGTCGACCAAGGAGGTCAAGATCAATTCGACCTGCACCGTATTTGCCGGCGCCGAGTTGCGCGAGCTGATGGCGCTCGGCGAAAAGCGCGAGGACATCCTGGCCGGCCTGCACCGCGCGATCGTGCTGCGCGCCATGTCGCTGCTGGCGCGCTCGGGCGGGGTCAGTTCCGAATTCACCTTCACCGGCGGCGTCGCGCGCAACCAGGCGGTGACCTCGGCGCTGCAAAGGCTGGTGGCCGAAAACTACGGCGAAGTCGCCATCAACATCAGCGCCGACAGCATCTTCACCGGCGCCGTCGGTGCCGCCCTGTACGCCAAGCGCGACCCCAAGGGCGTGATGGCGGATCTGGAAGTCAGCAAGCTCGCCAGCAAACGCCCCGCCTGCGCCGGCGGCGCGAACTGCCCGGCCTGAGGAGGCCACCCATGCTCAACACCATCGGATTCCACACCATCGGCATCGATGTCGGCTGCGATTCGGTCAAGACCAGCCTGATGGCGTTCGCACCCGACGGCAACCAGCCCCGCCTGCTGTTCAAGGATCTCGACAAGATCCGCAAACGCAACATCAAGCACGTGGTGCGCTCGGCCTTCGAGCGTGCGCTGCTGCGGCACGGCCTGGACGAAGCCGACATTGCCTACGTCGCCACCACCGGCGAGGGCGAGCTGGTCGATTTCCGCCGCGGCCACTTTTTCTCGATGACCGCCCACGCGCGCGGCGCGATCTTTCTGGATCCCTCGGTCCGCGCGGTCGTCGACTGCGGCGCGCTGCACGCCAAGGCGATGCTGATCGACGAGCGCTCCAAGGTGCTGGCCTACCGCATGACCTCGCAGTGCGCATCGGGCTCCGGGCAGTTCCTGGAAAACATCGCACGCTATCTCGGCGTGGCCATCGACGATATCGGCGGACTGTCGCTGCGCGGCGACTCGCCCGAGCAGGTCTCGGGCATCTGCGCGGTGCTGGCCGAGACCGACGTGATCAACATGGTCAGCCGCGGCATTTCCACCGCCAATATCCTGCGTGGCATCCACCTGTCGATGGCCAAGCGCCTGATCGGCCTGATGCGCATGGTCAAGACCAACGGCGACGTGCTGGTCACCGGCGGCCTGGCGCGCAATCCCGGTTTCGTCGCCGCGATGCAGGAAATGGCCGACAACGACAAACGCCTCAACGCGAACATAAAGATTCACCCGGACTCGGTGCATGCCGGTGCCATCGGCGCCGCGCTCTGGGCCGGCTACCGGCATCTGCGCCTGCAAGGGCAGCCGACCGCGCAGTCGCAGGCCGCATGATGGCCGCTACCGACACCGCGTCGATGCCGATCCTGCGCAACCCGCAGGCGCTCGGGCCCGTCGTGCCGAACATCGGCACGCTGGTACTCGACAACGCCGCGCGTTACGCGGCGGCGCCGGCGTTCGCCGAGCGCGTCGACGGGCCTTATTGCCTTCGCACCTGGACCGACGTGGGCGAGGACGTGCTGCGCCTGGCAGCGTGGCTGCTGAGCCAGCGCGAGGCCGCCGGAGCGAGCTGGCAGGGTCGGGTCGCCTTCATCACCGGCAACAGCTATGCGCGCCACGTCGCCGAGCTGGCGACCATGGCCTGCGGGCTGGTCAGCGTGCCGATCTTCGCCGGCTATCCGGCCGAGCTGATGGCCGAGTTGCTGCGTTTTTCCGCGACCGACCTGCTGGTCACCGACCAGCCGGACAAGCTGCCCGGGCTCGATTCCCACTGCCTGCCGCCGCGATTGCTGCTGTTGACCAAGCCAGCGACGGGCGATGGCCGCGCCTACGCCGCTGGCGGCGGGCGCGTCGAGCACGTCGAGCACGTCGCCCAGGTGCTGGCCGCCGCACCGGATGCGGCGACGCGCGGGCGCGTCGAGCGCGAGCTGCGCTCGGTGGCGGCCGACGACGTGTGCCTGATCATGTACACCTCCGGCACCAGCGGCTTCCCCAAGGGCGTCCAGCTCAGCCATCGCAACCTGCTCAGCCAGCAACAGGCACTGGCGCAGTGCTGGCAGCCCGAGCCGGGGCTGCGCATGCTGTGTTACCTGCCATGGCACCACAGCTTCGGCGGCCTGTTCGAGCGCCTGTTCGCGGTCGCCTTCGGTGGCTGTCTCGCGCTCGACGACGGCTGCGGCAAGGACATCGACCGGCTGCTGGCCAACTTCGCCGAGATCCGGCCGCAGGTGTTTTTCAGCGTGCCCAAGATCTACCAGGAAATCGCCGTCCTGGTGCAGGCGCGACCGGCGCTCGAGCGGGCGTTCTTCCATCCGGAACTGAAGTTCGTGTTCACCGCATCGGCGCCGCTGCCGCTGAGTGCCTCCGCGGTGTTCCGTGCGCACGGCGTGCCGGTACTCGAAGGCTGGGGCCTGACCGAAACATCGCCCTGCTGCAGCCTGACCCCGCTCAGCCTCGATCGTACCCCGGGCGTGGTCGGCTGGCCGATCCCGGGTGTGGAACTGGCGCTGGCCGAGGACAGCGAAATCCTGGTGCGCGGCCCGAACGTGATGCGCGGCTATTTCCGCAACGAGGCGGCGACCGCCGCCGCCTTTACCGCCGATGGCTGGTTCAAGACCGGCGACATCGGCGAATTCGGAGCGGAGGGAGTGCGCATCTGTTCGCGCAAAGAACGCATGTTCAAGCTGAGCAACGGCGAGAAAGTGTTCCCGCCACAGATCGAATCGCGCATCCATGCCCGCTGCCAGTTCGTGAAATACGCCTACGTGTTCGGCTCCGGCCAGCGTGCGCCGCATCTGCTGGTGTTCCCCAATCGCCAGGCGTTCGAGAGCTGCGCCGGCGGCGGCCACTGCGGCGATGACGGCTGCGCCCGGCCGCACGACTGCGCGCAGCTCGCGCACTGCCTGTCGAACTGCATGGCGCAGATCAATGCGCAACAGGCTACCGGCTTCGAAATGATCCGCCGCGCACTGGTGGTGGATCGCGAGCTGTCGATCGACGACAACGAGTTGACCCCGTCGTTCAAGCTGATCCCGCGCCGCATCGAAGAACACTACGCCGACTGCATCGAGGCCATGGAGCAAGGCCGCTTCGAGCGGCTGCCGGACGACGTGTACGTACTCGACCTGGAGATGCACAAGTGAACATCCACTATGGCGTGGTCGGCACCGGCCCGGTCGGACGCGTGTTCGCCGGCCTGCTGCGCCAGGCCGGACATCGGGTCACCGTGCTGTGTCACCGCCCGCAGACCGAGCAGATCCTCAAGCGCCGCCCGGTGGTGGTCAAGGGCGAGCTCAAGGCCTACGCCCAGCTCGACGAGGTGCTGCTGGGCGCGGCCGAGTTCGTGCGCGCCCAGCCCGACGTGGTGCTGATCTGCACCAAGAGCGTGGATACCGAGCACCTGCTCACGACCCTGCGCGAGCATCATCCGCGTCCGGAAACGCTTTATGTGTCGTGCCAGAACGGCATCGACACCGAACGCGTCGTGGCCGAGGTATTCGGTGCCGACCACGCGCTGCGCATCGTGCTCAACATGGGCTGCGACATCTCGTGCGGCAACGAGGTGGTCGTGACCTTTTGCACCACCCACGTCATGTCCAAGCCGGCGTCGGTGGACGGCGATGCGGTCGAGCGCATCGCCAGCGACCTGCGCGAGTCCGGGTTGCCGCTGACGGTCAGCGCGAACTGGCGCAACGACTCGTTCATGAAGGCGCTTTTGAATGCGTCGCTCGGCAGCCTGTGCGCGGTGACGCGGCACTGCATGAATTGCGTCATGGACCAGCCCGAGGCACGCGCCGTGGTCGAGGACATGCTGCGCGAGGGCATCGCCATCTGTGCCGCCGAAGGGATCGAGCTGCGTCCGGATTTCCTCGCCTACGCGATGCATTACCTCGACCAGGGCGGCGAACACCGACCCTCGATCCTGGTCGACGTGGAGAAGGCCAAGGTCACCGAGAACGAATTCCACTGCGCCGAACTGGCGCGACTGGCGCGCCGGCACGGCGTGCCCGCGCCGACGATCGATCTCATCGACAAGCTGCTGCGTTGCACGGAGAATTTCTGATGCGCGAGTTCCGCACCGTTGCGGTGGTCGGCGCCGGCACCATGGGCTCGGCGATCGCCCAGCATTTCCTGATGAAGGGTCTCACGGTGCGTCTCGCCGACGCCGCCGCCGAGGGGCTGGCGCGCGGCCAACGCCTGATCGAGGCATCGCTCGACGAGGCGCTGGCGCGCCGCCTGCTGGACGCGCCAGCGCGCGCGGCCACCCTGGCACGCCTGCATCCGACGCTGGCGCTGGCCGATCTGGCCGACGCCGACCTGGTGGTCGAGGCGGTGTTCGAGGACCTGGCCCTGAAGCGCGAACTACTGGGCCAGCTCGAAAACGTCGTCGCGCCCGACTGCGTGCTCGCCAGCAACACCTCCTCGTTCCAGGTCAGCGACATCGCCGCCGCCCTGGCGCATCCGCAGCGCCTGTTCGGTACGCACTACTTCTACCATGCCGCCAAGAACAAGCTGATCGAGCTGATCCCGGGCGAACGCAGCGATCCGGAGTTGCTGCGCGAGCTGGAAGGCTTCTATGCCGAGCTGGGCAAGACTCCGATCCTCACCGCCGACGCGCCCGGCTTCGCGGTCAACCGCTTCTTCGTGCCCTGGCTGAACGAGGCCGTGCGCCTGTACGAAGAGGGCCTGGGCGGCATCCCCGGCATCGACGCGGTGGCGCGCGCGACGTTCGGCGTCGGCATGGGTCCATTCGCGCTGATGAACGCCACCGGCGTACCGATTGCCCGCCACGCCGCCGCCGGGCTGGCGGCGCGCCTGGGACCGTTCTATGCGCCGGCCGGGACTTTGTGCCGGCAGGTCGAGCGTGGCGGCGACTGGGACCTCGATGACGACCGCGTTGCCGCCGGCGGCACCGAGCGGCCCGAAGCAATCCGCCGCCGCCTGCTCGCCGCCGCCCTCGGCTGCGCCGCCGCCCTGGTCAGCGAAGGCGTCTGCGATGCCACCGCCACCGACCTGGGCGCGCGCACCGGCCTGCGCTGGCCGCGCGGCCCGTTCGAGCTGACCGCCGCGCTGGGCCGGGACGTGGTCGCCGGCATGGTCGGCGAGCTGTTCGAAGCCTGGCACCTGCCGCTGCCTGCGATGCCGTTCGCGCAGGCCGGCGAACTCGCGCTGGCGTGGGTGCAGGTCGAAGTGCACGGCAACACCGGCCTGATCGTCTTCAACCTGCCCGACCGCATGAATGCGCTGGGCGAGGCGGTGATGGAGCAGTTGGAAGCCGCCTGGGCGAGACTGGAGGACGACCCGGCGGTGCAGCGGGTGTTTTTCTGCGGGCGCGGCAAGGCCTTCGTGGCGGGTGCCGACATTCGCTTCTTCCTCGATGCCATCGATGCCGGCGATCTCGATCGCATTCAGGCCTTTACCGAACGCGGCCAGCGCCTGCTCGGACGCATCGAGGCCGCCGCAAAGCCCACCTGCGCTTTCCTCGACGGCCTGGCGCTCGGCGGCGGACTCGAGCTGGCGCTGGCTTGCCGCTACCGCCTCGGCACCCGCAACACGTCGATCGCCCTGCCGGAAACCGGCATCGGCATCTACCCCGGTCTCGGCGGCACTCAGCGCAGCAGCCGCCTGCTCGGTCCGGGCGTGGCCAAGTTCCTGATCGCCACCGGCCATCGCATCGACGCCGCCCGCGCGCTGCAGCTCGGTCTGATCGACGCGGTGACCGACCCGCTGCGCCACCTGCGCGAACTGGCGGCGCTGCCGCTGCCGGCGCCGCAGGCCGGGCGCCGCCCGCAGCCGGAACTGGAGCAGGCCTTTGCCGGCTATCGCGGCGAACTGGACGCGACCACGCTGGCGCGGCCGGAACTGGCGCCGTTCGCGCGCGAGCTTTCGCGCAAGGCTCCGCTGGCGCTGGCGACCGCGATGCGCCTGGTGGACGAGGGCCTGGCGCTCGACCTGCCAGCCGGGCTGGCGCTGGAACTGGCCGGCCTGAAGACGATCTTCGCCAGCGACGACGCCCGCACCGGCCTGGCCAGCGTGCTCGACGCCAGCCGCCCGCAATATCTCGGACACTGACAGGAAATCCCCGCATGAGCAGCGCTGCCACCGCCACCGGTTTTCGCAACGACAACGGCATCGGTGCGCTGTTCGAGGACGTCTACCTGCTCGACGGCCGACGCACGCCGTTCGGCAAGTTCTGCGGCACGCTGTCCACGGTCTCGCCCACCGACCTGGGCATCCATGCCGCACGCGCCGCGATCGCCGCGGCCGGGGTCGATGCGCTCGCGGTCGACCAGAGCATCGTGGCCAATATCGGCCAGGCCAGCGCCGACGCCTTCTTCCTGCCACGCCACATCGCGCTGTATGCCGGCACTCCGGAGCAGCGCCCGGCCCTGCTGGTGCAGCGCATCTGCGGTTCCGGCCTCGAGGTGCTGGCGCAAGCCGGCGAGCAGATCGCGCTGGGCAAGGCGCAGCTGGTGCTGGCGGTCGGCACCGACACCATGAGCCGCTTCCCGCTGGTCTCCTATTCGGCGCGGCAGGGATTCGCACTGGGCCGGCCGGAGTTCACCGACCTGCTGTGGGAGGCGCTGGACGACACCGCCTCGGTACCGATGGGCCGCACCGCCGACAACCTTGCCGAACGCTATGGGATCAGCCGCGCCGAGGTCGACGGCTTCGCCCTGGCCAGCCAGCAGCGCTACGCGGCGGCGCGGGCACGGGATTTCTTCGCCGGCGAACTGACGGCGCTGCCGGGGCAAGGCAGCTTCGAGCGCGAGGGGCTGAAGACGCGCCGGTTCCGCTGCAAGAGCAAAGCCGGCCTGGGCGAGGACGAGCATCCGCGCGAAACCGGCGCCGAGCAGCTCGCTGCGCTGGCGCCCGTGTTCAGCGAGGCCGGGCCGACCACGGCCGGCTCCGCGTCCGGCATCGTCGATGGCGCCGCGGCCTTGTTGGTGGCCTCGGGCGAGTTCGTGCGGGCGCACGGCCTGCGGCCGATGGCCCGGCTGCGCGGCCATGCCGCGGTCGGCGTGGCGCCCGCCTACATGGGCATCGGTCCGGCGCCGGCGATCCGCGCCCTGCTCGGCGCCGCCGGGATGAATCTCGGCGATATTGGCCGCTTCGAGATCAACGAGGCCTTTGCCGCCCAGTGCCTGGCGGTGGCGCGCGAGCTGGGGATCGCGCACGAACGCCTCAATGTCAACGGCGGCGCCATCGCCGTCGGCCACCCGCTCGGCGCGACCGGCCTGCGCCTGGCACTGACCTTGATGCGCACCCTGCAGCGCGACGATGCCGGCCTCGGCATCGCCTCGGCCTGCATCGGCGGAGGCCAGGGCGTCGCCCTGCTGCTCGAAAGATGCTGAACCGCCTCGACCAACGGGTGGCTTTGGTGACCGGCGCCGGCCGCGGCATCGGCGCGGCGATCGCCCGCCGGCTGGCCGGGGAAGGCGCCTCGCTGGTGCTGGTCGATCGCGATGCCGGCGCACTCTCGGCGCTGGCGCAAGCGATGCAGGCGGCGGGTCAGCCGGCGCTGCCGCTGGTGGCCGACGTCACCGACCGCGTCCAGGTCGAAGGCCTGATGGCCCAGGTCGGCGAAGCCTTCGGCAGGCTCGACATCCTGGTCAACAACGCCGGCATCATCCGCGACGGCTTGCTCGCCGGGCTCAGCGACGCCGACTGGGACCAGGTGCTGGCCGTCAACCTGAAAGGCCCGTTCCTGTGCTGCCAGGCCGCCTTGCCGTGGCTGCGCCGACGCGAGCGCAGCAACATCGTCAACATTGCCTCGCGTGCCTGGCTCGGCAATATCGGCCAGGCCAACTACGCGGCCAGCAAGGGCGGCGTGGTCAGCCTGACGCGCACGCTGGCGCTGGAGCTGGCGCGCTACCGGATCAACGTCAACGCGGTGGCGCCGGGGCTGATCGACACACCGATGACCCAGGCCATGCCGGCGGCCGCGCGCGAACGCCTGCTGCGCATGCAGCCCACCGGCGAGATGGGCAGCACCGACGACATCGCCGCCGCGGTCGCGTTTCTCGCCGGCCCCGACTCGCGTTTCATCACCGGACAGGTGCTGCACGTCGACGGCGGCAAAAGCTGCGGGCTGCTGGCGCTGTAGCGATGACCAGCTCGCGCGCCAGTTCGCCCATCGCTTCCGGTTTCGGCACCGGCGCCCGCCTGGTGGCGGCACGGCGCACGCCGCTCGGGCGCAGCCATGCGGACCAGGGCGCGCTGCGCGGCTGGCGCGCCGACGAATTGCTGGCGCAGCTGATCCGCGAGGTCGTCCGCGCGCTGCCTGAGCCGGCCGCGCTCGACGACGTGCTGATCGGTTGCGTCGGCCAGCATCTGGAGCAGGGCAAGAACATCGCCCGCCTGGCGGCGTTGCTGGCAGGACTGCCGCACAGCGTGCCCGGCGTCACCTTCAACCGGCTGTGCGCATCGAGCCTGGAAGCGTTCAACAGCGCCGCGACCCGGATCGCCGGCGGCGATGCCGATCTGCTGCTGGCCGGCGGGGTCGAACACATGCAGCATGTGCCGATGGCCGCGGCGACCGACTACCACCCGGCGCTGCTGGCGCGGCCGCCGTTTCCGTTCAACAACATGGGGCTGGCCGCCGAGTGGCTGGCCACGCGCGACGGCATCGACCGCGCGGCGCAGGACGAATGGGCGCTGACCAGCCATCGTCGCGCGGTGGCCGCGCAGCGCGCCGGCCGCTTCGACGCCGAGCTGCTGGCGCTGGAACGGGACGGCGTGCGCATCGACGCCGACCAGTTGCCGCGGGCCGATGCCAGCCTGCAGGCGCTATCCGCGCTCAAACCCGCGTTCAAGGCCGACGGCAGTGTCACCGCCGGCAACGCCTCGCCGCTCAGCGATGGCGCCAGCCTGACATTGCTGGCTTCGGCAAACGCCTGCGCGCGCTTCGACCTCGCCGCGCGCGCCGAAGTGTTGGGCGCGGCGGTCATCGGCACCGCGCCGGAGGCGATGGGCACCGGCCCGGTGCTGGCGATCCGCCGCCTGCTCGAACGCTTCGGCCTGGCCGTCGCGGACATCGACCGCTTCGAAATCAACGAGGCGTTCGCGGCGCAACTGCTGTCGAACCTGCGCGGGCTCGACCTCGACCCCGGCCGCGTCAACCGCTGGGGCGGCGCGATCGCCCTGGGCCATCCGCTGGGCGCCACCGGCACCCGCCTGATCACCACCTTGCTGCACGGCCTGGAGGCCGACGACGGCGAGTTCGGCGTCGCTGCGCTGTGTGTCGGCCACGGCCAGGGCGTCGCCACCCTCATTCGGAGATTGCGCTGATGAACAGCGGCATCGACGGCGCACAACCGGACGCGGGAGCGGTGCGCCTGCTCAGCCTTGCGGTCAACGGCCAGCGCCAGCAGCGCGCGGTGGCGCCAGACATCACCCTGCTCGATTTCCTGCGAGAGCAACTGGGCCTGACCGGCAGCAAACGCGGCTGCGACCTTGGCGAGTGCGGCTGCTGCGCGGTGCTGGTCGATGGCCGGCCGATGCTGTCCTGCCTGCTGCCGGCGGCCGACCTCGAACACAGCGCGATCACCACGATCGAGGGGATTGCCGCGGGCACCGCGCTGCACCCGCTGCAGCAGGCAATGATCGATGAGGGTGCGGTGCAATGCGGCTATTGCACCCCGGCGATGGTAATCAACGGCGTGCACCTGTTCGCCAGCGAGCCGCGCCCCGATGCGGAAGCGATCCGCACCTGCATCTCGGCCACCAGCTGTCGCTGCACCGGCTACAACCGCATCGTGCAGGCATTCGAGCGCACCGCCGAGCGCTTCGCGGAGGAGCAGCCGTGAACGCCTACCGCATCGTCGGCACGCCGCAGCCGCAGATCGACGCCCGCGACAAGGTCACCGGACGGGCGCGCTACACCGACGACATTCGGCTGCCGAACTGCCTGCACGCGGCCATCCTGCGTTCGCCGCACGCCAGCGCGCGGATCCGTGCGATCGATACCGCGCGCGCCATCGCGCTGCCCGGCGTCCGGGCGGTACTGACCGGCGCCGATTTCGAGCGCACCTTCGGCGTGCTGCCGATCAGCAAGGACGAGCCGGCGCTGGCGCGCGAGCGGGTGCGTTACGTCGGCGAGCCGGTCGCCGCGGTGGCGGCGGAGACCGCTGCGCTCGCCGCCGCCGCGCTGGCGCTGATCGCGGTGGACTACCTGCCGACGACGCCGGTGCTGGACGTCCGCCAGGCGCTCAGGCCCACCGATGATCCGCTGCACCCCGAGCTGTCGCACGACAACAATCTGCACAAGCAGGTCGAACAGTGCTTCGGCGATCCCGAGGCCGGTTTCGCGCAGGCCAGCGTCGTGTTCGAGAAGCGCTTCAGCTTCCCCAGCGTCACCCATGCCTTCACCGAGCCGCACGCCGTGCAGGTGGAAATCGATGGCCGCGGCAACCTCACCGTCTACAGCGCCACCCAGGTTCCGCATTACGTGCACCTGGCGCTGGCGCAAGTGCTGGATATCGACGAGCACCGCGTGCGGGTGATCAAACCCCACCTCGGCGGCGGCTTCGGCGGCAAGAGCGACCCGTTCCCGCACGAGATGATCGCGGCCAGGCTGGCGCTGGTCACCGGCCGCAACGTGCGCCTGCGCTTCTCGCGCGAAGACGTGTTTTTCAGCCACCACGGCCGCCATCCGACCCAGCTGACGATGAAGCTGGGCTTTCACCCCGGGCGCGGCATCACCGCCCTGACCGGCGATTTCCTGATCGACGGCGGCGCCTACGGCAGCTTCGGCGTGGTCACCACCTACTACAACGGCGTGCTGCTGCAAGGCCCTTATCCGGTGCCGAACTTCGCCTTCCGCTGCCGCCGCATGTACACCAACAAGCCGATGTGCGGCGCCATGCGCGGCCACGGCGGCGTCAATCCGCGCTTCGCCTCCGAGGTGCTGATGGACATGGCGCTGGTCCAGTCCGGGCTCGATCCATGCCAGGCGCGCATCGACCTGATCCACCGCGAGAACACGCTCACCATCAACGAATTCCGGATCACCTCGGTCGGCCTCAAGCGCGGCCTGGAAGAGGCCATGCGCCGCAGCGACTGGCGCGACAAATACGGCAAGCTGCCGTACGGCAAGGGCATCGGCGTCGCCTGCGGCTTCTTCATCAGCGGCAGCGCGCTGCCGATCCACCGCAACCGGCGGCCCGCCAGCACGGTGCGGCTGACGCTCGAATTCGACGGCGCCGTGACCGTGTATTCGGGTGCGGCCGACATCGGCCAGGGCAGCGACACCGTGCTGGCGATGATGGCCGCCGAAGTGCTGGGCGTGGACCTGGGCCAGGTCAAGGTGGTGGCGGCCGATACCCGGCTGACCCCGGTGGATCTCGGCAGTTACAGCTCGCGCGTGACGTTCATGGCCGGCAACGCGGCCCGCAACGCGGCGATCCGCATGCGCCGCCTGCTGGTCGCGGCGGCCTGCCGGCTGCTCGAACTGCCCGCGCCCGAGTATCGCGCACCGGCCCCGCCGGAAGACCGTTTCCGCCAAGGCGGGCGTTCGCCGGATTTCGACGCCGACTTCCTCGGCGCCAACCCCGACTACGACGACGGCTTCGAGTTTGCCGACGGCCGCATCCGTCATCTCGGCAGCGGCCGGGAAACCGGGTTCCTCGCCGCCGTGCATGCGGCGATCGAAGGTCCGGGCGTCCTGCAGACGGTCGGCAACTACCGGCCGCCCAAACTCGGCGGCAGCTTCAAGGGGGCCGGCGCCGGCCTGTCGCCGGCGTACAGTTTCACCGCCTTCATCGTCGAGGTCAGCGTCGACCCGGACACCGGCTTCGTGAAAGTGGACAAGGCCACCTGTGCGCACGACTGCGGCTTCGCGCTGAACCCGCTGGCGGTACGCGGGCAGATCGAGGGCTGCTTCCACATGGGCATGGGCCAGGCACTGATGGAGGAAGTGCTGCACGACAACGGCGCGGTGCAAAACGCCGGCTTTCTCGAGTACAAGATCCCCTCGCCGTTCGAACAGCCCGAAATCGACCTCGTGCCCTCGACCAGCGACGAGAGCGAGGGTCCGTTCGGCGCCAAGGAGGCCGGCGAGGGGCCGCTGGCGCCGGTGATCCCGGCGATCGCCAATGCGATCTTCGATGCGGTCGGCGTGCGCCTGTTCGAGCTGCCGCTGCGCCCCGACCGGGTGCTGGCGGCCATGCGCAAGGCCACGGCCCGATGAACGCCCCTCCGGCCCGCTTCGCGTTCGAGCGCCCGGCCAGCCTGGCGGAACTGGTCGCCCGGCTCGCCCGGCTGTCCGCGGACGGCGGCGACTATGCGCTCGCCGCCGGCGCCACCGACCTGATGCCGCAGATCAAGCGGGGGGTGAAAACACCGGCGCGGCTGATCTCGCTCAACGGCGTGCCGGAACTGGCGGGCGTGCAGGCACGTGCCGACGGCAGCCACCGACTCGGCGCCCTCACCCGGCTTGCCGACCTGGCCGGCGACGCACGACTGCGCCAGCACTATCCGGCCCTGTGCGCGGCCGCCGGCCGCGTCGCCAGCCCGCCGATCCGCCAGCGCGCCAGCCTCGGCGGCAACCTGCTGGTCGACAACCGCTGCATCCACATCAACCAGAGCGCGCTCAACCGCGCCGTCCACGGCACCTGCTTCAAGGCGGGCGGTGAGACATGCCCCCTGGTCAAATCGGCGGTGCGCGGCAGGCTTCCGCAATGCCAGGCACGCTTCGTGTCCGATACCGCGCCGGTACTGTTGCTGCTCGATGCGGTGCTGCAGCTGGTCTCGCCGCGTGGCGAACGGCAGCTGCCGCTGAGCCAGTTCTACCGCGACGACGGCATGCAGCGCCACGTGCTGGCCAGCGACGAGGTATTGGTCGCCATCGAACTGCCGGCCGCGGACGGCCTGCGCATCGATTACGACAAGTTGACGATTCGCCGGGCGCTGGATTTCCCCTCGCTGGGCGTGGCCCTGGGCGTGCGCGCGGACAGCGGCGGCACGCTCGGCGAGCTGTCGCTGGCGCTGACCGGCATCGGCACCCATCCCGGCTGCTGGCGCTTCGCCGCCGCCGCGTACGACAACGCCAACGCCATGCTCGACGCGGCCTGCGCCGCCGCGCGCGAATCGGCCACCACCTATCAGCAGGACTTCTTTCCACGTGATTACCGCAAGCGCATGATCGATGTGTTCATCCGCAAGGCCGCGCAACGGCTGGGAGTCGCCCGATGAATCCGAGTACGGTGGACGTGGGCACGGCCGCGGTGGCCGCCGCCGACGCAAAGCAGGTCATGCGCGACTACTTCGCCGATCTGGGCGCGGCCGCCAAGGACCCTGCGCGCAAAGTCGCCTGGTGCACCTCGGTAGGTCCGGCCGAGATCCTGCGGGCGATGGGCTTCGAGGTCTACTTTCCGGAAAACCACGGCGCCCTGCTCGGCGCCACCCGGGTGTCCGCCGAGACCATCCCGGTCGCCAACGCACAGGGCTACTCGCCGGAAATCTGCAGCTACCTCACTTCCGATATCGGCGCCTGCCTGAAGGGCGTGACGCCGCTGAGCAAGGCCTATGGCCTGGACGGCGTGCCGCGCCCGGATGTGCTGGTGTACTGCACCAACCAGTGCAAGGACGTGATGCACTGGTTCGCCTGGTACGCGCGGCGATGGAACGTGCCGTTGCTCGGCATCCACCCGCCGAACCACCTGCCGGAAGTGCTGCCCGAGCACATCGCCGACGTCGCTTCCCAGTTCCGGCGGCTGATCGCGCAGCTCGAAGCCATCACCGGCACGCCGCTCGATCCCGAAGCGCTGCGCCTGGCCGTGGCCCGCTCGCGCGAGGCCACCGACCTGTGGGAAAGCGTGCTCGATACCGCGCGCACCCGGCCGGCGCCGCTGAGCTTTTTCGACGGCACGATCCTGATGGGCCCGATCGTGGTGCTGCGCGGTACGCAGATCGCCACCGACTACTACCGGACGCTGCTGGCCGAACTCGAAGCCAAGGTTGCCGCCGGGCACGCGGCGGTGCCGGGCGAGCGCCTGCGCATTTATTGGGAGGGCATGCCGGTCTGGGGCCGGCTGCGGCAGCTGTCCGACCTGTTCGCGGGCAATCGCGCCACGGTGGTCGCCTCGACCTACTGCAATTCCTGGATCTTCTCCGACTTCGATCCTGCACAGCCGCTGGAAAGCATGGCGCGGGCTTACCTGAAGATCTTCATCAATCGGGACGACGCCTACAAGGAGAACTACATCGAGCGGCTGGCCGGCGAATTCGGCATCGACGGCGTGGTCTACCACGCGGCCCGCACCTGCCCGAACAACAGCAACAGCGCCTACAACCTGCCGCAGCGGCTGGCGGCGAAGGGCATACCCGGCATCGTCATCGATGGCGACCTGTGCGACCTGCGCTGTTTTTCCGACGGGCAGAGCACCACCCTGATCGAGGCCTTCCTGGAAACGCTATGAACACCGCCACCGACCCCGCGCGTTCCGGCAGCGACGCCACGGTCCGCACCGAGGTGTTCTGGGGCGTGGACTGCGGCAGCGCCGAGATCAAGGTCGCCGCGATCGACCGCGAAGGACGGCTGCTGACCACCCGCAGGTGCCGCACCCTGTTTCCGCTGGTCGAGCACGTGCACCGCAGCCTGGCCGGTCACGGCGACGAGCTCTCGGCGATCCTCGACAGCGACCGTGCCGAACTTCCTCCCGACGGCCGGCAGCCGAGCCTGCGCCCCGGCCACAAGGTGTTCGCCACCGGCTACGGACGTCACCACCTCGGCTTCGTGCAGGGCCAGCTGACCGAGATCAAGTCGCATTATCTGGGCGTGCAACACCAGCTCCGGCTGCAGCAGGATTACACCATCATCGACATCGGCGGCCAGGACGCCAAGGTGATCCGCGCCACGCCGGGCCGGGTCGAGAAGTTTGCGATCAACCGCAAGTGTGCGGCCGGCACCGGTTCCTTCATCGAGGAACTGGCGCACCGGCTGGAAGTGCCGATGCACGAGCTGCCGCGCCTTGCCGCCGGGCACGACAAGGACCTCACCCTCAACAGCTATTGCACGGTGTTCTCCGGGCAGGAAGTGATCAAGCTGCTGATGCAGGGCGAGCGGGTCGAGAACCTGATCCACGCCATGTATCGATCGGTGGTCAAGCGGGTGCTGGAAATGACCGCGATCGATACCGACACCCTGGTGTTTTCCGGCGGCGTGATGAACCACCACCCCATTCTGATGCCGCTGTTCGCCGAGCGCTTCGGCACGGTGCGCACCATTCTCGCTCCCAACGCGCAGTTCTGCGGCGCGCTGGGTGCGGCGATCCATGGCTTGAACGAGGAGAGCGACGATGGCCTACCGAATCACCAGTGACTGCAACCTGTGCGATGCCTGCGTAACCGAATGCCCGAACGAGGCGATCACCGCCGGCGCCGGCATCTACACCATCGACCCCGCCAAATGCACCGAGTGCGTGGGCTTTTTCGACGAAGCGCAATGCGCGGCGGTGTGCCCCCAGGAATGCTGCGGACCCGACCCCGACCGGGTCGAGTCCGAAGCGGCCTTGCTCGCGCGTGCGCGTCGGCTGAATCCCGAGGAGGATTTTTCCGGCGACGTGCCCTCGCACTTTTCCAGCAAATGATCGCTGGCTCCGCCCCTCCGATGGCAGGCAGCTCCATGAACCCAGCCGACACCGCTGTCGATCTGCCCGATCCGGACCTGATCCAGGTCCAGACCATGGACGAGATCACCGTCAAGTTCGCCGGCGATTCCGGCGACGGCATCCAGCTGGCCGGGCAGAAGTTCGCCCTGCTCGCCAGTGCCGCGGGCGAGACGGTGCGCACCCTGCCCGACTACCCGGCGGAGATCCGCTCGCCGGCCGGCAGCCTCGGCGGCGTCTCCGGTTTTCAGGTACGCACCGGCAGCGCCGGCATCTACACCGCCGGCGACCGCATCGACCTGCTGGTGGCGATGAATCCCGCGGCACTGCGCAGCAACCTCGGCGCAGTCAAGGCCAACGGCATCATCATCCTCGACGAAAGCGCATTCACCGCCGCCAACCTGGCCAAGGCGGACTTTTCCGGCAACCCGCTGGAAGACGGCTCGTTGCGCGATTACCGGGTGTTCCCGGTGCCGATCGGCAAGCTCACCCGCGGTGCCCTCAAGAGTCTGGGGCTGTCGAACAAGCAGACCAGCCGCAGCCGCAATTTCTTCGCGCTGGGGCTGATCTGCTGGCTGTTCCCGCGGCCACCGGCAGCGGTCGAGGCGTGGATCGCCCAGCGCTTCGCCGCCACCCCGGAACTGGCCAAGGCCAACCATCTGGCCTTTCATGCCGGCTGGAGCTACGGCGAGACCGCCGAGTATTTCGTCAACCCGGTGCGCGTCGCCGTCGACCCGCAGCGGCGCACCGCCGGCGTGTATCGCTTCGTCACCGGCAACGCCGCGCTCGCCAGGGGCCTGGTGCAGTCCGCCCGCCGCGCCGGGCTGTCGCTGTTCCTCGGCGGCTACCCGATCACCCCGGCGACCGAGGTGATGCAGGAGATCGGCCGCTATCGCGATCCGGATGTGCGCATGTTCCAGGCCGAGGACGAGATCGCGGCGATCGGCAGCGCCATCGGCGCAGCCTTCGCCGGCGCGCTGGGCGCCACCAGCACCTCCGGCCCGGGGCTGTCGCTGATGGGCGAATTCCTCAACCTGGCGGTGATCGCCGAGCTGCCGCTGGTGGTGATCGACGTGCAGCGCGCCGGCCCGTCCACCGGCATCCCGACCAAGTCCGAGCAGGCCGACCTGTTGCAGGCGTTGCACGGCCGGCACGGCGAATCGCCGTTGCCGGTGCTGGCCACCGCGATGCCGGCGGACTGCTTCGACACCGTGGTCGAAGCCAGCCGCATCGCACTGCGCTACATGACCCCGGTGGTGGTACTCAGCGACCTGTCGCTGGCCGGCAGCGCCGAAGTCTGGCGCGAGCCGACGCTGGACGAACTGCCCGAGTTCACCGTGCACCGCGCGGCCGCCTCGGCAGATTTCCAGCCGTACCGGCGCGACCCGGAGACCCTGGCCCGGCCCTGGGCCGTACCCGGCGACCCGGGCATGGAACACGTCGTCGGCGGCCTGGAGAAGGCCATCGACAGCGGTGCCGTGTGTTACCAGCCGGAAAACCACGCGGCGATGGTGCAACTGCGCCACGACAAGGTCGCCGGCATCGCCCGCGAGTACCCGGCCAGCACGGTGCATGGCGACGCCGACGCCCGCCTGCTGCTGCTCGGCTGGGGCAGCAGCTTCGGCCCGATCCGCGAGGCCACCGACCAGTTGCGCCGGCACGGCCATTCCGTGGCTTGCCTGCACCTGCGCCATCTCAACCCACTGCCGCGCGACCTGGGCGAGCTGCTGAAGCGCCACCGCGCGGTGCTGGTGATCGAAAACAATAGCGGCCAGCTCTGGCAACTGCTGCGCGCCGAGTACCTGCTCGACCTGCAGCGACTGAACAAGGTGCAAGGCACCGCGTTCCGGATCGCCGAGATCGCCGACGCCGCCGCATCGCTGCTGGAGACCCTCGCATGAACCCCACCACGGTCGCTCCGATCACGGCGGCGGAGCCGCCGACCGCGCCCAGCCGCACGGACTTCCTCAGCAAATCCACTCCGCGCTGGTGCCCCGGCTGCGGCTGCTTCGGCGTGCTCAAATCGCTGACCGCCACCTATGCCGGCCTCGGCATGCCGCGCGAGCGGCTGGTCACCATTTCCGGCATCGGCTGCACTTCGCGCCTGCCCTACTACACCGCCACCTACGGCTTTCATACCCTGCACGGTCGCGCGCCGACCGTGGCGCTGGGGGTCAAGCTGGCCAATCCCGAACTCTCGGTCTGGGTGATTTCCGGCGACGGCGATGCGCTGGCGATCGGCGCCAACCACACCCTGCACCTGCTGCGGCGCAATCCCGACATCAAGATGCTGTTGTTGAACAACCAGATCTACGGACTGACCAAGGGGCAAGCCTCACCCACCAGCCCGCGCGGGATGGTCACCCGCTCGACGCCCTACGGCGTGCCCGACACGCCGATCAATCCGGTCAACCTGGCGCTGGCCGCCGGCGCCACGTTCGTGGCCCGGGTCGCCGACACCGACGGCGCGATGATGGAGGAGGTATTCGCGGCGGCCCACGCCCACCGCGGGGTGGCGTTCGTCGAGGTGATGCTCAACTGCGTCACCTTTCACGATGGCGCCTACGCCAAGATCACCGACCACGAAACCCGCGACGACTACGCGCTGGCGATGCGCCCGGGCCAGCCGTTGCTGTACGGAAAACAGCAGCGCAAGGCGCTGGTGGCCGACCACGGCCGGATCCTGGCGCTGCCGCTGGGGGACGCCGAAGCGGTGCCCGAACAGGCCCTGCGCCACGACCCGCAGTCTGCGGATACCGGCCTGGCGCAGCAGCTTGCGCTGATGGGACCGCCGGATCTGCCCTGCGCCCTGGGTATCTTCAGGCAGGTGCAGGCGCCGGTCTACGGGCTCGACCCGAAGCATGACCAGGAGGCGTGAATGGGCCGCCCCTACGTATATCGCGCCCCGGTGCGGTTCACCCACACCGATCCGGCCGGCTATGTATTTTTCCCGCGCTTTTTCGAGATGTTCCAGGCCGCGGTCGAGGACTGGTTCAACCACTGCCTGGGACTGAACTACGCCGAGCAGATCCTGCTTCACGGCGTCGGTTTTCCGACCGCGCATACCGAATGCGATTTCGTGCGTCCCTGCCGGCTCGGCGAAACGCTTGATCTGCGCCTGATACTGGAAAAAGTCGGCTGCAGCTCGCTGACCCTGCGCTTCGACGGCAGCGTGGGCGGCGAGAAGCGGCTGTGCGCGCGCTCGGTACTGGTGACCATCGACATGCAACACGGCCGCCCGCAACCGATCGGCACTGAGCTGGGCGAGCGCTTGCGCGCCTACCTGGCGCTGTGCCAGGCCGATGCCTGAGCTGGCCGCGCTGGTTCTGGCCGCCGGCGCCGGTCGACGCTTCGGGGGGATCAAGCAACTGCTGTCGGTAGACGGCGAACCGCTGATCTGCCGTGCGATCACCCTCGCCCAGACGGTGGCGCCGGGCGCGGTGCAGGTCGTGCTCGGCGCCCATCGCGTGCAGGTCGCCCCCCGGCTGCCGCGGGGCTTGCCGGTCGTCGAATGCGCCGACTGGGCCGAGGGTCTCGGCACCAGCCTGGCGGCCGGTATTGCCGGATTGCGCGGACAGCCCGACGGCGTGCTGTTGCTGTTGGCCGATCAGATCGCCTTGCGGGCGGACGCCCTGCAGACGCTGGCGGCACGCTGGCGTGCCGTGCCCGGAAGCGTGTTTTGCGCGTTCTATGACGGCCAGCCCGGGGTGCCGGCGATCTTTCCACGCCGGCTGTTCGGCGAACTGATGGCCTTGCGCGGCGAGCGCGGCGCCAAACCGCTGCTGCGGCGCGAGTGCGGCCCGGAGAGGCAGCAGGCCATGCCCGAAGCGGCCATCGACATCGACACCGCCGCCGACCTCACGCGCTGGCAGGCGAGCCGCTAACGGCGTCGGGATGGCGGTCGATGCGCCGACATTCGGCCCGGTAGCGGCGGGCGGCACCGAGCAGGTTCAGCCCGAGCAGGGCGAAGTCGGCCAGCCACAGTGCCGCCGCCGGTCGCAGCAGCGCCGGCAGCGGCACGGCGGCGAGCAGCACGACCAGCGCCGCCAGATGCAGGTGGAACTGCCGCCGGGTGCGCGGTTCCGGCAACAGCGACTTCATGTTCGGCAGGACGATGCGGTGACGCACCTCGATCCGGGTGGCGAGGCGCTGTTGCAGGTGCAGCCAGACCAGGAACGGCACGATCTTGTAGAGCATGCCGTTGACCACCGACAACGCGAAGCCGAGCAGAAACAGCAAGGCCGCGGCCAGCCCCAGCGTTGCCGCCGCCGCGGGCGCCGCCAGTAGCGCCGCGGCGCCGATCAGCGCCGCCAGCAGCAGCGCCAGCATGCCCAGTCGCCAGAAATCGAGGCTGGCATCGCCAACCTTGCGTCGACGCCGGGCCAGCAGGCGCAGGGTGAGCAGCGCAAACGTCGCCCACAGTGCCGCCAGCAGCAGCACGGGCAGCTGCGCCAGCGGCAAGCCATACCCCGCCGCCAGCGAGCGCCAGCCCAGCAACGCGAACAGGCCCGGCGCCAGCCAGCGCCTCAGCAGCGGCGGGTAAGGCGGCGTCATCTGGAACATCGGCACCACTTGCCCGGCGACTACCGCGACCAGGGCCGCGATCCAGCCGAGCAGGCCCCAGGCCAGATGCAGGTCGGTCAGCGGCAGACGCCACAGTGGCAACCCCAGATCGCTGTGGCCGAGCCCGAGCAGCAGGCCCAGGCCGAGCGTCAACGCCAGACCGAGCAGGGCCCAGCGCATCCCGCGCACGTTGTCCTGCATCTGCGCCACCCGTGCCAGCCCGAGGCCCATCACCGCGAGGAATCCGCCGAGCCCCAGGCCCAGCAGCGCCACCGCCGCCCGGAACGCCTCCCGGCCGGCGCCCAGGAAGCCGGACGCCAGACTCAGCGTACCCAGCAGCAGCAGGCCATGGCACAGCGTACCGAGCAGCCTTGGCCGCGCCACCCGCACGCCCACCAGTACCGGCATCATCTGCAGCAGCGCCCCGCACATCACCATCGTCAGCACGCCAAGCACCAACAAGTGCGTCAGCGCCAGCGCGCCGGCGCTCCAGCGCGACGCCAGCGCATCGGGACCAAGCCACAGCAGCAGGCCGGCGGCCGCCAGGCCGAACAGCGGTGCGCTCAGGAAGAAACGCAGCGGCACCGACAGCGGCGGCGCCTGTTCCAGCGACAGTCCGGCGCTCACTCGTCGCCTGCCGCTGCTTGCAGGTCGGCGGCGCGCCAGATGAGCAGTTCGCAGCGGCCCTCCGCGAGCGCGACCACCCGCCAATCGAAGCCACGCTGCCCGAGCAGCGGAAACAGCGGCAGCGGCTCGCGGCTGACCAGTGCCCGCAGCCGCTGTCCGGGCGCCAGTCGGTCGCTGCCGGCGAGAATCCGCTCCATCGGCTCGCACGGCGGCAGGCCGCGCACGTCGAGGTTCAATTCGGTGGCGGCCACCATGGTCAGTACGCCTGCATGCGTTCCAGCAGGATCTGGGCGCGGTCGGCCAGGGTGCTGTCGCAGAGCGGATAGAGCATCTGCTCCTCCTTCATGTTGTGCTGCTGGATCAGGATGTGCAGCGTTTCACTCAGGCCCAGAAAATCGTCCAGCTCGCGGTCTTCCAGCGCCTGCCGCAGCTGCGCCATCATCGCCCTTATCTGCCCGTGCTCCATGCGCATCACCGCGGTGGGCCCGCCGACCATGCCGCTGCGGGCCTCGAATTCGGGAAACAGCACAGTTTCCTCGATCGACAGGTGCCGCTCCATCGCCGCTTCGAAGCCGGCGTAGGCGGCCTGCGCGACAGCCCGGTCGCCGTCGGCGGCGGCATTTTCGGCCTTGGCGAACAGTTCGTCGCAATCGCCGTGGTCGGCAGTGAGGAAGTCGGTCAGCATGGCAGGTCCCGGTCCGTTTCAATGACGACCGACTCTGGCACAGGCCCGCGCCGGCAGTCCTGTTCCAGGTCAAGTCCTTGCGCATGGGTCTGCAGGCGTGCCGCCAGCGACAGCGCGATGGCGGCGGCGCCGTTCCCGCCCAAGGGCAGCCCGGCAGGGGACTCCAAGTGCCCGCCCAGGCGTTCGCGGACGCTGCCGGGCAAGGTCGCCAGCACGTCCTCGCGCCGGCGTTCCGGACCGAGCAGGCCGATGTAGCCGGGCAACTGCGGCCAGCCGGCCAACGTCGCCAGCGCCTCGCGGTCGTAGCCGAAGTGGTGGGCCATGACCAGCACCGCGTCGTAGCAGCCCCCCTCGGTCGGGGTCGCCGGCAGCAGGCGCTCGACCAGCGTCCCGCAGGCAGCCCAGTCCGGACGCGGCTCGACCAGATCCACCCGCCAGCCGAGCTGGTCCAGCAGCGGCAGCAGCCGTTCGCTTTCCGGCCCGGCGCCGCAGATCAGCGCCCTCGGCAGCGGCGCCACCTGCAAGTCCCAGGCGGCGTCGCCGGGTTCCGCCGCCGCGGTCGCCTCGTCCACCGGCAGCGACCATTCGGCCCGCAGGGTGCCGGCCCGCGCGCACAGCCGACCCGACACGGCATAGCTGAACCGCAACGCGTGGCCGAGTTCGCGGTAGTCGGACAGGATCGGGCGCAGAGCGGGCAGCGCCGGCAGCGGCAGCACCAGCACCTGCTGCCGACCCCGGCAGCCGGCACCGGAGCCGGAAAACACATCGGACAGATCGCGGTTGTCGAGGTCGAGCAGGCGCACCCGGCCATCGAGCCGGGTGGCATCGGCGGCCACCCGCACGTCGCGTTCCAGGCAGCCCGCACTGACCCAGCCGCAGCGCCGGCCCGCGACGCTGAAATGGACCAGGGTTCCCGCTTTGGCATAGGCATGGCCGGCGACGCCGAGCACCAGCGCCAGCACCCCGGGCTGCGGCTGGCCGAGATCCTCGATGCAGGCGTCCAGCGCCGCCTTGCTGGGCGCACCGGAAACGTATTGCAGCGTCGCCGCCGATTCTGTGGCCATGGTGGCGATCACGGCGGGTGGCCGACGACCGCGCACTATTTCGCCAGCGGCTCGAAGCGCGCCGTGAAGTGCCGCAGCGCGGGCGGCTCGTCGACGATCCGGTAGCCGCGCAGCTCGCCGGCACGGGCCGCGACCTCGGTGCAGACCTCGACGACGTAGTCGATGTGGCTCTGGGTGTAGGTACGGCGGGGAATGGCGAGGCGCACCAGGTCGAGCGCGGCGGCGGTCTCGCTGCCGTCGGGGTGGCGGCCGAACATGACCGTGCCGATCTCGCAGCTGCGAATGCCGCCAGCTTCGTAGAGCGCGATCGCGAGGGCCTGTCCGGGGTACTGCAGCGGCGGGATGTGGGGCAGCAAGGCGCGGGCGTCGAGGTAGACCGCGTGGCCGCCGCTCGGACGCATGACCGGGATGCCGGCAGCGTGCAGGCCGTCGCCGAGGTAGTCGGTGGAACGGATGCGGTAACGCAGGTAGTCGTGCTGGACAACCTCCTTCAGGCCCTGGGCGATGGCATCAAGGTCACGGCCGGCCAAGCCACCGTAAGTCGGGAAGCCCTCGGTCAGGATCAGCAGATTGCGGCAACGTGCGGCGAGCCTGTCGTCGCGGACGGCGAGCCAGCCGCCGATATTGGCCAGGCCATCCTTCTTCGCGCTCATGGTCATGCCGTCGGCGAGGGCGGCGATCTCGCGCACGATGTCGGCGACGTCACGCCCGCCCTGGCCGCTTTCGCGCTCGCGGATGAACCAGGCATTCTCGGCGAAGCGGCAGGCATCGAGGAACAGCGGCACACGGTGGCGATCGCACAGCGCGCGCACGCCACGCAGGTTCTCCAGCGAGACCGGCTGGCCGCCGCCGGAATTGTTGGTGATGGTGACGAACACGGCGGGCACGTCGTCGCGACGGGCACTGAGCAGGGCATCGAGCCGGCCGAGGTCCATGTTGCCCTTGAACGGGTGTTCCAGGGCGGGGTCGAGGCCTTCGGCAATGGGCAGATCGACCGCCTCGGCGCCGGTCGCCTCGATATTGGCGCGGGTGGTGTCGAAATGGGTGTTGCTGGGTATGACGAGTCCCGGCCCGCCGATCGCGGCCATCAGGATCTTCTCGGCGGCGCGGCCCTGATGGGTGGGGATCACGTGGGCGAACGGAAACAGCTCCTTGACCGCCGCTTCGAAGCGGTACCACGACGGCGAGCCCGCGTAGGCCTCGTCGCCGCGCTGGACGCAGGCCCACTGCTCGCTCGACATGGCGCCGGTGCCGGAGTCGGTAAGCAGGTCGATCAGGACGTCCTCGCTGCGCAGCGAGAACAGGTTGTAGCCGGCCTTCACGATCGCTTCGCGCCGCTCGGCGGCGGTACTCATGCGAAGCGGCTCGACCGAGTGGATGCGGAACGGTTCGATGATGGTAGGCATGGGGCGGTGGAACCTCCGGAAATGGCCCTGGGGCGCGCGCGGATTTCATTCTGGCGTGAAAGCGCCGCCACCGACTTGACCCAAGACAAGCCGGCATCGCCCACCCGCGCCTAAGCTGTCGCCACCGCCGTTGCCGAGACGCCCATGTTCAGCCACCTGCCAGCCACTCCGGACGATCCCATCCTGGGCCTGATGGCGCAGTTCAGGAACGATCCGCGCGCCAGCAAGATCGACCTCGGCGTCGGCGTGTATCGCGACGAAGCCGGCCGCACGCCGATCCTGGACTGTGTGCGCGAGGCCGAGCGGCTGCGCCTGGCCGAGGAGGACAGCAAGTCCTATCAGGGCATGGCCGGCGACCCCGCCTTTACCGCGGCGATCGAGGCGCTGGCGCTGGCCGAACATCCGGTACGCCGCGACCAACGCGTGTTCACCGCGCAGACCCCCGGCGGCACCGGCGCGCTGCGCGTGGCGGCCGAACTGATCCGCCATAGCCGGCCCGATGCCTGCCTGTGGTTGCCCGATGTCAGCTGGGCCAACCACCCCAGCGTGTTTCAGGCGGCCGGACTGCGCCTGCGCGAATACCCTTACTACGACCCGCACAGCCAGAGCCTGCGGGCCGATGCGCTGCTCGCCGCACTGGCGCAGGTACCGGCCGGCGATGTGGTGCTGATGCACGCCTGTTGCCACAACCCCAGCGGCGTCGAGATTCCGGACCGGCTGTGGCCGGAGATCGCCGCGCTGGCGCAGCGGCGAGGCTTCGTTCCGCTGCTGGACATGGCCTACCAGGGCTTCGCCGAAGACCTCGATCGCGATGCCGCCGGCGTGCGCACGCTGGCCGCCGCGGTGCCGGAGATGTTGCTGTGCACCTCGTGCTCGAAGAACTTCGGCCTGTATCGCGAACGCATCGGTGCGCTGAGCCTGATCGGCGACGGCGCCCGCACGACGGCGGCGGCCGGCTCGGTCATGCTCGGGCGGATCCGCAACCTCTATTCGATGCCGCCGGCGCACGGCGCGGCCATCGTTGCGCGCATCCTGACCCGGCCCACGCTGACCGCCCAATGGCGAGACGAGCTGGCCGCCATGCGCGAACGCATCCGCCGCATGCGCGCGCTGGCCGCATCCCGGCTGGCGGCAACCGGCCTGCAACGTGATTTCGGCTTCATCGAGCGCCAGCGCGGCTTGTTCTCCTTCCTCGGCATCAGCACGGCGCAAGTCGATCGCCTGCGCGACGAATTCGCGATCTATCTGGTCGGCAGCAGCCGCATGAACCTGGCCGGCCTGAGCGCAGGCAATATCGATTACTTCGCCGACTCCCTGGCCACCGTGCTGCGAGAGCGACCCGGCCCCGCGCCGGTTTCGGCGCCATGATCGAGACGCCACCTGACGCGGACGCTAAACTGACCCATCCGCAAGCCGAAGGCATCTCGCATGAGCGATCTTCACAATCCCGACGACGTCACCCAGGAACAGGCCGAAGAGGCGGTGCGGACCTTGCTGCGCTGGTCCGGCGAGGATCCGGCCCGCGAAGGCCTGCTGGACACGCCCAAGCGGGTGGTCAAGGCCTATCGCGACTGGTTCGGCGGCTATGCGATCGACCCGGGCGACTACCTGCGGCGCACCTTCGAGGAGGTGGCCGGCTACGACGAGATGGTGGTGCTGCGCGACATCGAGTTCGAGAGCCATTGCGAACACCACATGGCGCCGATCATCGGCCGCGCCCATGTCGGCTACATGCCGACCAACCGCGTGGTCGGGATCAGCAAGCTGGCCCGCGTGGTCGATGCGTTCGCGCGGCGCTTCCAGGTGCAGGAGAAACTCACCGCGCAGATCGCCCAGTGCATCCAGGAAGCCCTGCAGCCGGCCGGCGTGGCGGTGGTGATCGATGCCAGCCACGAATGCATGACCACCCGCGGCGTGCACAAGCGCGGTGTGTCGATGGTCACCAGCCAGATGCTCGGCGCGTTCCGCGACGACGCCCGCACCCGCATGGAATTCCTGCAGTTCATCGGCATCCACGGCGGCGCTCGCTGAGCGCGCACCGGCATGTTCCCGTGCTGCTCGCGCGGCTGCCGGCGCCACCGGCGCTGAATCCGCCCCCCTATACCTTCGCTGCCCGCGTAGGAGCGCACCCTGTGCGCGAATGCTCTTGTCGGAATATCCGCAAAAAGCATTCGCGCACAGGGTGCGCTCCTACGTGCGGTGCGGATCGGCGGCGGGCTACGCCGAAATCGCCAGCCGCTCGGAGCGGTACAGCTGGATCGTCGCCAGCACCGCCAGCGCCGCCGCCGCCAGGCTGCCGGCCAGGCACAGGCCGATCGGCTGGGCGCCGAGACCGTCGCCGCGCAGCAAGCGCATGATGCCGAGGTTCTGGCCCAGCAGCGGCACCGCGTACATCCATGCCTGCGCCTTGACCGGCAGGATCGCCAGCACCAGGCTGGGGATGATCGGCACCAGCATCAGCAGCGAGAGATACGTCTGCGCCTCGCGGTAACTCTTCGCGAACGCCGCCACCATCGACTGCAGGGCGCCCAGCAGCAGCACCAGCGGCAGCATCAGCAGCAGCACGCAGCTGCCGAAATGCAGGCCCAGGTCCAGTTCCATGCCGATCTTTCCGGCGGGAATGAAGCGGCCGACCACCGCAAACGCCAACAGCGTGATCAGCAGGCTGGCGGTGGAAAACGTGCAGATCGCCGCCAGCTTGCCGGCCAGGATTTTCCAGCGCGGCACCGGGTTCGCGAACAGCGGTTCCAGCGATTGCCGCTCGCGTTCGCCGGCGGTGAGGTCGATCGCCAGGTACATGCCGCCCATGAAGATCGTGATCACGAAGAAGTACGGCAGCATCGCGAACATCAGCACCGCGCGCGACTGCGGCGTCGCCTGGTCGCGCCGGGCCACGCGCAGCGGCCACGCCGTGTCGGGCGACAGCCCGCGCGCCACCAGCCGCATCGCGCCTTGCTGGCGGGCGTAGGCCTCGACCAGCCGGCTCACCCGTTCCACCGCCGTGTGCGCATCGCGCTGCGAGGAGTCGTAGATCAGCTCGACCTGCACCGGCTCGCCCTTGCGCCAGGCCTTGCCGTAACCGGCGGCGATGCGCAGCACCACGTCGGCATCCTGCCGGCGCACGGCCCGTTCCGGATCGGCCACCGGCGCGCCCGGCACCACCCCGCCGGCTTCCAGCGCAGCGAGCAGGTTCGGCGCGTACTGCGCGCCGATCACCGGCACCGGCAACGGCTTCTCGGCCTTGTCCAGCTCGCGGTTGAGGGTGACGTTGAGCAGCAGCACCAGCAGGATCGGCCCCAGCAAGGGACCGGTAAGGAAGGCGCTGGTCAGGGTGCGGCGATCGCGCAGGTTTTCCCTCACCTCCTTCAGGAACACCGTGAGGAACGCACCGCGCCCGGCTTTCCCGTCCACCGCGCTCATGCCGCCAGGCCCTCGTCGGTGCCGATGATCTTCACGAACGCATCCTCCAGATTGTGCTCGCCGGTCGCCTCGCGCAGCGCATCGGGCGATGCGTCGGCCACCACGCGGCCATGCGCGATCACCACGATGCGGTCGCACAGCGCCGCGACCTCCTGCATGATGTGGCTGGAAAACAGCACGCAGCGTCCTTCCTCCTTCAGCCGGGCCATGAACTGGCGCAAGGCGCGCGTCGCCATCACGTCCAGGCCGTTGGTCGGCTCGTCGAGGATCACATTGCGCGGGTCGTGCACCAGCGCGCGGGCGATCGCGGTCTTCACCCGTTCACCCTGCGAGAAGCCCTCGGCGCGGCGGTCGGCGATGCCGTGCATCCCCAGCGCCTCGATCAACCCGTCGCGGCGGCTCGCCAGCAACGCCTCGGGCAAGCCATGCAACCGCGCGAAGTAGTCGATGTTCTCGCCGGCGGTCAGCCGCTTGTACAGTCCGCGCGCATCCGGCAGCACGCCGAGCCGGCGACGCACGGCCAGCGGATCGACCGCCGCGTCGATGCCGTCCACCCGCACCTGGCCGCGGTCCGGCGCCATCAGCGTGTAAAGCATGCGCAGCGTGGTGGTCTTGCCGGCGCCGTTGGGGCCCAGCAGGCCGGTGATCTCGCCGTCGCGGGCCGTGAAACTGACGCCGTCGACGGCTTTCACCGTACCGAACGCCTTGTGCAGGTCCTTCACCTCGATCATGGCGCCGCTCCTCAGGGGGTTGAACCGTTGAAGTCGATGAAGATCGGGGTGGGTCGCAGCCGGTCCAGACAGGTCGCGTCCAGCGTCTTCGGGTCGAGGTGCTCGACGAAGTGCTGGATCAGCCGTGGCGCGCAGCCGGCGGCCATCACGCTGTGGCCCTGGCCCTTGAGCACCAGTACGCGTGCGTTCGGCAGGCCCTTGGCCACTTCCCGCGCATAGCGCGGCGGGGTCACCGGATCGTACTGCCCGGCCAGCAGCAGCACCGGCTTGTCGGTTCGCAGCGGCTGGTGGAAATCCGCCGGACGCGTGCCCTTCGGCCACACCGAGCAGATCGCCTTGAACGCATCGATCATGTGGGTGCCCAGGATCGTGTCGGCATCCTGCGGCCGGGGGGTGAGCAGATCGGCATCCTCGCTGCAGATCACCGAGTACTGCATGCCGCTGCCCATCAGGTCGGCCAGATCGCCGGACAGGATCCTGGCCTGCCCCAGCAGCGGACCGACATCGCCATGCGCCGCCGCGTCGATCGACAGCGGCAGCAGCGCGGCGGTGGCCGGCGTGTAGGCGAACATGCGCACCACGCTGGCCAGCGAGTTCTCGTCCAGCACCCGCTTCACCGTCCGGTAGCTCTCCGGGTCGCGGAAACTGACCTGATGGGGGTTGGCGCGCAACGCATCGCGCAGCTGGTACAGGGTCTGATCCGGATCGCCGAATCGCCGCCGGCAGGCCGGCTCGGCAGTGCAGCGGGCGAATTGCGCCTTCAACGCATCGTTCAGGTTGCGGGCGAAATCCTCTCCCAGCACCAGCGGGTTCGGCACCACGCTGTCCAGCACCACGCTGCGCACCGCCTGCGGGTAGCGCATCAGATACTGCTGCGCCATCCGCGTGCCGTACGACACCCCGATCAGGTCGAACCGGGGGGCGCCGAGCAGCTTGCGTACGTCCTCCAGATCCTGCGTCGCCACGGTGGTGGTGTAGTAGCGCGGGTCGGCATGGCCGCTGACCTGCCGGAGGCAATCGGCGGCGGCCGCCTTCAGCTTGCCGGCATCGAAGCTGTCCGCATCGCCCGCGCCGGCCGCCTCGCCGGATTCCTTGCAGGCAAGCGCGTTGGAGCCACCGGTACCGCGTTGATCGAGCAGCAGCACGTCGCGATGCGCGCGCAACGGCTGCAGCACCGCGGCCACCGTGGCGGCCTCATCGGTGGCCGCCTGGCCGGGGCCGCCGGCGAGAAACACCAGCATGTCCTTGCTCGCCACCTGCGCGCGGGAACGCAGCACCGCCAGCTTCAGGGTGATCTTGCGGCCGTGCGGATCGGCGCGGTTTTCCGGCACCAGCGGCGAAGCGCACCACGCCGCCGTGCTCAGCCCGCTGTGCGGCTGGGCCAGCTCGCAGGCGGTCAGCGTCAGCGCGCCCAGCTTCCAGGTCCGCGCCGCAGCCGCCGGCAGCGGCGCGGCGGCGGCGGGCGCGGCGGCCGGCGTCATCGCCGCCGGCGAGGATGCATCCTTCGCGTGAAAATGGTTCCAGGCCAGCGCCCCCGCCACCACGACAACCGCACCGACACGAGCGATGGTACGTCCCTTCAATGCCATGCCTGTCACTCCTGACCCGGTACGAAAATCGACTCGATCGAACAGCCGAACAGCCGCGCGATCCTGAACGCCAGCGGCAGGCCGGGATCGCACCTGCCGGTCTCGATCGCGTTGACGGTCTGCCGCGACACCTTCAGCCGCTCGGCCAGATCCGCCTGCGACCAGCCTTGTTCCCTGCGCAATTCACGGACGCGGTTGTTCATGCCATCCGGTTCGACGACGCCGGCACCGGCAGCGCCGGCAACAGCGACGACACGACCTTCAGCCGCCCGTCGGCGCATTCGCGGCAGCAGGGAATGCCAGGGGATTGCATGCAAACGACCTGCACCAGGTGGATTCTCCTGCCGGCACGCGTGTCAAGAAAACTTGACGCATGGCATCGGAGAAAGTACTCGCGCGCATGTCAAGTTTTCTTGACATTTTACCCGGTTTGTTGTGGGAAACGCGCATTCCCGGATAACATCCGCGTGAATTCTGGGTCAAGAACAGTGACGCAGTTCGCAGTTTTGCTGCCATAATTTGTCAGGGATGGCCTGTCAGACGCAGTTGCCCGGCCCTTCCAGGCCCGGAAGGTGGCTCATCGAAAACCCGGTGTGCGGCCAATGTAAACGTTACGCATGCCCGTTGGCATATGGCTTGCTTATTGGCTCACAGGCAAACCTTCAGCAAGGCAATCGCCAGGGACACACCGCGGATCCACCGGCAGCGCATTGAAACCATTCCTTCATTCACCGCAGAAGTTACAGGAAATACGCATGAACAAGATTCTTCTCAGTGCTGCGATCATCGCCAGCCTCGGTATCGCAGCCATCGCTCCGCAGACCGCACGCGCGGCCGACGGCACCATCACCTTCACCGGCAAGGTGGTTGCAAACACCTGCGTGTTCAGCGTCAACGGCGGCAGCTCAAGCAACACGGTCGCGTTGCCGGTGGTGTTCACATCGTCGCTGGCAACGGCGGGCGCGACGACCGGAACCACGAACTTCACGATCGGCGTTACCAATTGCGATACCAACCTGGCCAGCGTGCAGGCGCTTTTCTCGGGCGGCAACATCGACGCCACAACCGGCAACCTGACCAACACCGGCTCCGCGACCAACGTCGAGGTGCAGTTGCTCAATGGTACCACCCCGATGGCGCTGAACGCGGGCACCGCGTCCGGGCAGAACTCTCCGGTGGGCACCCTTTCCAGTGGCGCCACCACCCTGAACTATGCCGCACGGTATATCGCCGTGGGCGGAGCCGCCACCTCCGGCCTCGTGAATACCAGCGTGGCATACACGATGACTTATCAGTAATTGCAGATCAGGCACGCTGCGGCCGGGCGCGATTTTCCGCCGCAGCGTGTTTCAGGCATCAGCTGCAATGCACTGACTTCAAAACGGGATACTTCGATGAAGAGCCTTATCTGCGCATTTCGCGCAGGTCTGCTGGCGCTGTCCCTGTTTGCCAGTGCCGCGCATGCCAGCGTCGTCATCGGTGGTACCCGCGTGGTGTTCCCGGCGCAGGACGGCGAGGTGACGGTGCGCCTGAGCAACCAGGGCGACCGGCCCGCGCTGGTCGAAGCCTGGATCGACCACGGCAACCCCCAGTCCACCCCGGACAAGGTCGACGTGCCGTTCCTGATCACGCCCCCGCTGTTCCGCATGGAGGCGCACAGGGACCAGAGCCTGCGCATCATCGCGACCCAGGCACACCTGCCGGCAGACCGCGAATCGCTGTTCTGGCTGAATGTGCTGGAGGTGCCGCCCAAGCCGTCCGGCCCGGAAGCAGCGGGAAAGAACCTGCTGCAGTTCGCGATCCGTTCGCGGCTCAAGCTTTTCTACCGGCCGGATCACCTGCCGGGCGACCCGCTGAAGGCAGCGGCCAAGGTGACCTGGAAAGCCGTCGCCGCCGGCCAGGGTTATGCACTCGAAGTGCGCAATCCCACGCCGTACTACATCACCTTCGCCCAGTTGTCGCTGGCCTTCGGCGGCAGGAACTACACGGCGAATACCGGCATGGTCGCTCCGCTCGGCACCCTGCGCCTGCCCGTGAAGGGATTGCTCAAGGCTCCGCCGGCCGGCACGCCGGTCGCGTACGGCACCATCAATGACTACGGCGCGGTCATCATGAACAAGGGCACCTTGACGCCATGAACGGCAGGTCCGCCACACGCCCGGCGGCACGGCCGCGCAGGCATGTGGCGTGCCGCCGGGTTTTGCTGTGCGCGGGTATTGCCGCCGTGCTGAACAGCTGGACCTGCGCGACGCTGGCGACCCCCCTGGCCGCGTCCGGTCCCGCCGATGCCGCGGCAAATGCCAGCGGCGCCGACGCCAGTTTCGACCGCAGCCTGCTGTCCGGCGCCGGCAGCAACACCACCGATATTTCGCGCTTCGAGCACGGCAATCCGGTCCTGCCCGGCACTTACAACACCGACGTCTATCTCAACGCCAGGTGGGTCGGCCGCGCCGACGTGCGCTTCGCCGCCGTCGGGAACGCCAGCGCCACGCCGTGCGTGGACCGCAGGATGCTCGACCTGCTTGGCCTGCGTCCGGCGAAGCTGTCCGCCGGAATCGCCGCGAAACTGCAGGACCCGAAGGCCTGCGTGGGCATCGACAGCGTGATCCCCGGCGCCAGCATGACGTTCGACATGGCTTCGCTGCGGCTGGATACCAGCGTGCCGCAGGCCTATCTGGGCCAGATGCCGCGCGGTTACGTCAGCCCCGAGTACTGGGACGCCGGGGTGCCGGCGGCCTTGCTCGACTACAACTTCAACAGCTACCACACCAGCAGCCGTGGGCTGAGCCAGACCACGTCGTACCTGGGCCTGAATGCCGGCTTCAACGTCGGACCATGGCATGTCCGGCAGGATTCCACCGTCAACTGGCAATCGGCGGCGGCCGGCGCGCCGGCGCGCCGCCAGTGGCACAGCATCGACAGCTACGTGCAGCGCGACCTGCCGTCGCTGCGGGCGCAGCTGACCCTCGGCGACACTTTTACCGACGGCCAGGTGTTCGACAGTTTCGGCCTGCGCGGCGTGCAGCTGGCCACCGACGACCGCATGCTGCCGGACTCGCTGCGCGGCTATGCCCCGGTCGTGCGCGGCGTGGCCGATACCAATGCCAAGGTGACGATCCGTCAGAACGGCGTGCAGATCTACCAGACCACGGTGGCGCCCGGTCCGTTCACGATCAACGACCTGTATCCAACGGGTTACGGCGGCAGCCTGGACGTGACCGTGACCGAGGCGGACGGCCGCACGCGCAGCTTCTCGGTGCCCTATGCCTCGGTGGCGCAGCTGCTGCGACCCGGCAGAACGCGCTTCGACATCGCCGCGGGCCAGCTGCGCAATCCTTCGCTGGTGCACCAGCCCGACGTCGTGCAAGCCACCGTGCAGCACGGCTTCGATAATCTGCTGACCGGCTATGCCGGCCTCCAGGGTTCCCAGGGCTATGCCGCGCTGCTGCTGGGCAGCGCGATCAATACGCGTTACGGCGCGTTCGCGATGGATCTCACCGAAGCGCGCACGCGCATTCCGGGCTTTTCTTCGCAGTCCGGCCAGAGCCTGCGCATCGGCTACAGCAAACTGTTCCCCGAAACGAATACGTCGTTGTCGGTCGCCGCCTACCGCTACTCCACCAGCGGCTACCTCAGCCTTACCGATGCCGCGCTGGCCCGCGACTATGCGCGCCGCGGCCTCGATGCCTTCACCTTCGCGACACCGCCCGCCGTGACCACGATCGACGGCATTCCCATCCAGACCGTACTCACCCCCGCCCAGCAGGCGGCATTGTCCGGCACCGCGTTCAACCCCGCGCTCAATCCGGTCGTGCTGCAACACCAGCGCAGCCGCCTCAACCTCACCTTGAGCCAGCGCCTGGGCGAACATGGCGGCTCGCTGTACGCCAACACCTCGATTACCGATTACTGGAACAGCAGCCAGGACACCCAGTTCCAGCTGGGCTACAACAACCTGTTCCACCGCGTGAGCTACAGCATCTCCGCCACGCGCACGCGCAATGCGCTGGGTCGCTACGACGACGAATATTTCGTCAGCTTCAGCGTTCCGCTGGGCGACAGCCCGCATGCGCCCACCCTCGGCCTCAACTTCACGCATGGCGGAAGCAGCGGCACCCAGCAGCAAGCCAGCCTCAACGGTTCGGCCGGCGCCGACAACCAGTTCAACTACGGGACAAGCGTCACCCACGGCAATGCCGGCACCGGCAATGCCGGCACCATCAATGGCGGCTACCGCAGCCCGTACGCGGTGGTCAACGCCAGCTACGGCCACGGCAGCGGCTATTCGCAGGCCTCGCTGGGCGTCAGCGGCGCGGTGGTGGCGCATCCCGGCGGCATCACTTTCGGCCAGCCGATGGGCGACACGGTCGGTATCGTCTACGTGCCCGGCGCCGAAGGCGCGCACCTGGACAATGCCGCCGGCGCGCGCATCGACCGCTGGGGCTATGCCCTGGTGCCCTACCTCAGGCCGTACAACCTCAACACCATCCGGATCGACCCGAAGGGATTGCCGCTGGATGTGCAGCTCGACGCCACCAGCACGCAGGTGGCGCCGCACGCCGGCGCGGTGGTGATGCTGAAGTTCAAGACCGAAAGCGGCCGCACGATCATCGTGCGTGCGCGGCTGAAGAATGGCCAGGCGCTGCCCTTCGGCGCCGAGGTGTTCAATGAAAAGGGCGTCTCGCTGGGTCTCGTGGGTCAATCGGGCATGGTCCTGATGCGTGGCGTCAACCCGGCCGGACGGCTGACCGCGCACTGGCAGGACGACAGCGGAAACCCGCATTCCTGTGCGTTTCCTTACGCACTGGCGCCGCAAGCCAAGGGCAAGCACATGAAGTCCTACGAAGAAATCCATGTAACCTGCACACCGGCGAACGCATCGGCGAGGAACGGATGATGATGCCCGGAGGCCTGTTCCATTCCGACGGCGGTTCCGCAGGCGACAAAAGCGCCCGGACCATGGCGCGGATGGCAAGCGGTCACGCGCGCGGGGCGCAGCCTGCCGCCGGACCCTGCCGCAGCCTTGCCGTCAAGCGCCTGGGCGGCCTGCTGTCGATCCTCCTGCTGCTCATCCTCATGCCGTGGGGAGCCAGGGCCGATTGCACGTTCGACCAGTCCGGGGGAAGCCGGAGGCACCCGACCTACTACACGTCCTCACCGGTCTACTACTCGCTGCAAAGCTCGATCACTGTCCCGTTCAATCTGGCGATCGGCGCGATTCTCGGCTCGCCGGTGGACTCCGTGCCGGCCAACCCGCCCAATGTTTCCTGCACCTCCAACGTGCCTTACGGCGTGCAGAATCTCGTCGGCTCCAGCAACACGAGCGGCGGCACGAACTACATCTACCCCACGGCAGTCCCCGGCTTGGGTTACCAGCTGATCCACGACGACAACCCGTCCCAGTTCATGAGCCCCTATCCGGACAACTCCTCGGGGGCTGCGTTCCAGGGCGGTCAATTCAGCGTCGGCACCACCCTGCAGCTGGTGCAGACCGGACCGATCGCCAACGGCAGCGTATTGCAGGCCGGCACCCTCTCCAACTGGCAATGGGGCTCGATCGCCCCCGAATACTTCGTGCTGCAGAACTCCATCACCTTCGTCGCCCCGGCATGCGTGGTCAACACGACGAATATCGCGGTCGTCCTGCCCACCGTGACCACCTCGGCGTTTCCAGGCAAGGACTCAACCTCGGGCACCACGCCGTCCAGCATCCAGCTGACCTGCCCGAGCGGAGCCACCTCCCAGCTGTCCATCATGTTCGCGGCGCAGAACGGGACCCCGGCCGGCTACAACAACGTGCTCACGAATACCGGCAGCGCCACGGGCCTGGGCGTGGAGATGATCTACAACGGCTCCTCCGTGGTCTTCGGCTCCCCGATCTTCGTGGGGACCACTCCCGCCGGCGGGTTATCGATACCCTTTTCCGCGCGCTACCACGCGACCGCCGCCACCGTGGGGGCGGGCAGCGTGAATGCCGCCGCCACCTTCACCTTGTCCTACCAGTGATCTCCGCGCCGGGCAGACGGCCCGATGTCCGCCGCAACCGGGCACCCCGGACGGGGTCTTATTCGTAGGTCTGCGTGACGAGTTTCGGATTCGCCTGGCCGATCCCTGCGGCGCCGACATAGCCGGCGAAATAATTGAGCAGGCGATCGCTCGTGGTGGACGGGCCGAGACTGGCCACGGTCACCGAGTAGGATCGGCCGGCATCGGCTGCCGCCCCGGCGCTGCCGCACACGTACCGGCCCGATGACTGGCTCTGGCCCGGCTGGACCGTCGTCGACACATCGATGGGAGCCGCGCAGGTGGGTGCCACCACGGCCCCCGAAAATGCGATCCGTCCGGTCGCCGCTCTTGCGGTGGCGGTGCCAAAGATCGTGGCCAATATGCAACCAGCTAGCAAGGTGCAGAGCTGACTTGTCATACCGTTCTCCTTGGACAACCCGTGGAATCACGGGGCACTTAATGTGCTTACGGCCGGCCTCCGGCCGCCTTTACAGGCTCCGCCGACCCAAGTCATGGAGACGTGAAACTGCTCACAGTGAGGTGTGAACGGGGCGACTGCATTGCGCAGACGTGATGCGGATCACGGTTCAAGTGCGGACATTATGTCCACGTGCCCGGCCAGCTCGGGACGACCACGGGATGCGTGACGGCTGAAGGGTCGACCGGGTCCCTCGCCCGCACCGCGGAACAGGTGGCGAATCTGTCCTGGTTCCTGTATCGGCGCTCCCGCGCCGAACTTGATCAGCGCGACGAGATGTACTTCTCGCGTCGGATCTGCGACACCGGCAGGCCGAATTCCTTCAGCGCGGCGAACGCGGCATCGACCATGTCCGGGTTGCCGCACAGGTAGGCGATATCGCGGTCGGGGTGCGGCCCGAGCTCGGCCAGCACGTCCTGCACGTGGCCGCTGCGGTCGCTCGAGCAGGGGGTGGCGCGCGGCTGGCGGCTCAGGCAGCCGTGGAAGACGAAGCCGGGATGCCGTTGCGCGAACGCCTCGAACTCCCCGCCGTACAGCAGCCCGCCTTCGCTGCGCGCGCCGTACAGCAGCACCACCTCGCGGCCGCCCCCGTCCAGCAGTTTTTCGATCTGCGGCAGCATCGCGCGGTACGGCGTGACGCCGGTGCCGGTGGCAAGCAGCAGGTAGCGCGGGTGCGTGTCGGTCTGCTGCAGGCAGAACCGGCCGTACGGGCCGCTGGCCTCGACGACGCCGCCTGTTTCGAGACCGCCCAGCAACCCGGTCGCCGCGCCGCCCTCGACGTAGCTCACCGCGATCTCGATGCGCCCGACTTCCGTCGAACCGCCCGGCGCGCTGCCATCGCCCACCGTGGCCACCGAATAGCTGCGCTTGGTCGCGCTGCCGTCGTCGTAGTGGAAGTGCACCTGCAGGAACTGCCCCGGCACGAACGCCAGCGGCCGGCCGTCAGCGCGCTCGAACACGAGATGCCGCACGGTGGGAGCGAGCATGCGGCTGTCGACGAGGCGCAGCTGGAAGTGGTCGGCCATGTAACGGATTCCGGGACAGTGCGTGCGCCGGCAGGAACCGGGCAGCGGCATCGGGCCCGCTATAATAGGTCCTCCGAGCCACGGGCCATAATCCCGCGCCGTCCGCGACCCGGTCCGCCGGTTGCCGACGCGCCGAGGCATCCGGCCTGCTCCCGGCTCTCCATCCACCGGCGCCATCCATGACCTCAGTACCTGCACTCGTCGTCGACAACCTGCGCAAGACCTACGGCAACGGCGTGGAAGCCCTCAAGGGCATCAGCCTGACCGTGCAGCCGGGCGATTTCTTCGCCCTGCTCGGCCCCAATGGCGCCGGCAAATCCACCCTGATCGGCATCCTCTCGTCGCTGGTGAACTCCACCGGCGGCGACGCGCGGGTGTTCGGCATGTCGGTGAACCGGCAGCGCAGCGAGGCCATGCGGCTGATCGGGCTGGTGCCGCAGGAGATCAACTTCAACCAGTTCGAGAAGCCGTTCGACATCTGCGTCAACGAGGCGGGTTTCTACGGCATCCCGCGCCGGATCGCCGCCCAGCGCGCCGAGAAATACCTGAAGGAACTTCGCCTGTGGGACAAGGCGTTCCACCCGGCGCGCGAGATGTCCGGCGGCATGAAACGGCGCCTGATGATCGCCCGCGCGATGATGAACGAGCCCCGGTTGCTGATCCTCGACGAACCCACCGCAGGAGTGGACATCGAGATCCGCCGCTCGATGTGGCAGTTCGTCAGCGCCATCAACGCCGCCGGCACCACGGTGATCCTGACCACGCATTACCTCGAGGAAGCCGAGTCGCTGTGCCGCAACATCGCGATCATCGACCACGGCACGATCGTGGAGAACACCAGCATGAAGCGCCTGCTGGCCACGCTGGACGTGGAGACCTTCATCCTGGACGTGCCGGCCGCGCCGGCCGGACTGCCGCAGCTGCCGGGCATCGCCCTGCGCCGCACCGACGAGCACACGCTGGAAGTGGAAATGGCGCGTTCCCAGGATCTCAACACGCTGTTCGCCGCGCTGTCGACCCACGGCATCGCGGTGACCTCGATGCGCAACAAGACCAACCGGCTGGAGGAGCTGTTCGTGCGCCTGGTGGAAGGCACACGACAAGAGCCGGCGCAGGAGAAAGTCGCATGAGCAGCATGTCCGCCAACCTGGTCGCACTGCACACCGTCGCGCGGCGCGAAATCGTGCGGATCGTCCGCATCTGGACCCAGACCCTGATCCCGCCGGCGATCACCATGACGCTGTACTTCGTGATCTTCGGCAAGCTGATCGGCAGCCGCATCGGCAGCATCGCGGGCGGCTTCAGCTACATGCAGTACCTCGTGCCCGGGCTGGTGATGATGAGCATCATCAACAACAGCTACATGAACATCTCCAGCTCGTTCTTCGGCGCCAAGTTCCAGCGCTCGGTGGAGGAGATGCTGGTGGCGCCGATGGCCGACTGGGTGATCCTGCTGGGTTACGTGATCGGCGCGGTGGCGCGCGGCCTGGTGGTGGGCGCGCTGGTGCTGCTGATCGCGCTGTTCTTCACCTCGCTGCACGTGGCGCATCCGCTGATCACCCTGGCCTCGGTGGTGCTGGGGGCGACGATCTTCGCGCTGGCCGGCTTCGTCAATGCGATCTACGCCAAGAAGTTCGACGACATCGCGCTGGTGCCGACCTTCGTGCTGGCCCCGCTGACCTACCTGGGCGGCGTGTTCTACTCGATCAAGATGCTCAGCGAGCCGTGGCAGGGCATCTCGCGGATCAACCCGATCCTGTACATGGTCAACGCGCTCCGCTTCGGCGTGCTGGGCATCAGCGACGTGCCGGTGGGCATGGCGTTCGTGGTGATGCTGGTGTTCGTGATCGCGTTGTCGATCCTGGCCCTGCAGTTGCTCAGGCGCGGCGTGGGCCTGCGCTCCTGACGGCTGCCGGCGCCCCCTCCCGCCGGAGAGGGGCGCCGGCAACGGCGGCTACCGGATGACGCGCTTCACCGCGTCGACCAGCTTAGCCACGGTGAAACCGAAGTACTCGAACAGCTGCGGCGCCGGAGCCGAGGCGCCGAAGGTGGTCATGCCGACCACCTCGCCGTCCAGGCCCACGTACTTGCGCCAGAAGTCGGCGGTGGCCGCCTCCACCGCCACCCGGGCGCGGCACCACAGCGGCAGCACGCCCTCGCGGTATTCCAGCGGCTGCGCGTCGAACACCTCGGTGCACGGCATCGACACCACGCGTACCGCCACACCCTGCAGCGCCAGCGCGCGCATCGCCTCCATCGCCAGTTCCACCTCCGAGCCGGTGGCGATCAGGATCGCCTGGAACTTCGTGTCCAGCGGGTCGGACAGCACGTAGCCGCCGCGCGCGATGTCGGCAAGCTGCTGCGCATCGCGCGCCTGATGCTGCAGCGTCTGCCGCGAGAAAACCAGGCAGGCAGGCGCGCCCTTGCGCTCGATCGCCGCCTTCCACGCCGCCGCCGACTCCACCGCGTCGCAGGGACGCCAGACGTGGTTGTTCGGGATGTAGCGCAGGCTGGCCAGGTGCTCCACCGGCTGGTGGGTCGGGCCGTCCTCGCCCAGGCCGATCGAGTCGTGGGTGTAGACGTGGATCGCATGCGCGGGGATCAGCGCGCTCATGCGCACCGCGTTGCGCGCGTAGTCGGAAAACACCAGGAAGGTGGCGTCGTACGGGATGAAGCCGCCGTGCAGGGCCAGGCCGTTGGCGATCGCGCTCATGCCGAACTCGCGCACGCCGTAATACACGTAGTTGCCCTTGCCGCCGGCGCTGTCGCCGTTGGCGGCGTCGAGACTGCCCTTCCACTTGGTGAGATTGGAGCCGGCCAGGTCGGCCGAGCCGCCGATCAGCTCCGGCAGCAACGGGCCGAAGGCGTCCAGGGTCATCTGCGAGGCCTTGCGCGAGGCCACGTCCGGCCCTTCCAGCTGCAGTTTGGCGAGGTAGGCCTGCGACTTCTGCGCCCAGTCGGCCGGCAGCTCGCCGGCAAGGCGGCGGCGGAACTCGGCCGCCAGCTCGGGGTAGGCCGCCGCGTAGGCCGCGAACGC
>JAGWMU010000094.1 GCA_028873095.1 Pseudomonadota bacterium
CGCTTCTGCCTGCACACTTCTGCGTCTACTTTGCGGCGAGGCCGACGACAACCGGGGTGGTCCGTTCCGTGCGATCGGTTTCACGCTTGAAGAAGAACAGCGCGACCAGCACCAGCGTCATCGGCACCAGCGAGAAATAGAAGGCGTCGATGCCGTTGAACCGGGAAAAGACGATCGCGGTGATGCGTGATCCGAGGGTGCCGCCGAGCGCGGAGAAGATCACGATCAGGCCGGTCATGGCCGCATGCGACGTCTTGGGCAGCGAGCTCAGCGCCACCGAGTTGATCACCGGATAGATCGGCGCCATCAGCAGGCCGATCAGCGGGATCAGGTAGGCGGCGATCGGTGCGCTGAACCAGCCCACGTCCGGGCGGGCGACCACGCCCCGGGCCAGCGGCAGCACGACCACCACCAGCAGCCCCATGCCGACCACGCAGATGTTCAGCAGCACGTACCAGGGCACCCGGCGCAACACCTGCCCGGCGCCCAGGCGTCCGATCGCGGTCATGGCGGCGAGGATGCTGGCGAGCTGGATGCTCATCGCATTGGGCAGTTTCAGGATCTCGTTGTTGAAGGTCGGCAGCCAGGTGCCGAAGCTCTGCTCGATCAGGACGTAGAGGAACGCCGAGATCAGGAACACGTAGACCAGCGGCCGCACGAACAGCCGCAGCATCTCGGTCAGCGAACCGCGGATCGAGTTGGTCCGCTCCGAATGCGCCGCCGATTCGTCCAGCTTCGAGGCGGCCAGCAGCACGATGATCGCCAGGCAGATCGCGGCCAGCAGCCAGTAGACGTCGAGCCAGGCCGGGTTCGCCGGATCGGCATGGTCGATGAAGGCGCTGAAGATCCACCCGCCGGCCAGCACGCCGACCATGAACAGGCCCTCGATGGTGTTGGTCAGCCGCCCGTGTTCGGCCCTGTCGCTGGTCAGCAGGCCGATCGAGGAATACACCGCGACCTTGGCCAGCGCGAACGAGATGCCGATGCAGGTGAACAGCAGTTCGGTGGTGTGGAACCCGGGATACAGCGGCATCAGCGTGCAGGCGCTGCCGACGATCGCCAGCGCCAGCATCATCGCGCGCCGGTAGCCGAGCAGCGGCAGGAACGAGGCGACCAGGAACGAGGTGGTCGCGATCGTCAGGTCCTTGAACAGCTCCAGCAGGCTGGCCTGCGGCTTGCCGATGCCGTAGCTGACGATGGACTGCAGGATCACCGTGCCGACGCTGTTGAGCAGGATGGCGAAGATCATGTAGATCAGCGCCAGCGCGACGATCATGCGAACTCGGTTCATGTTGGCCTGCTTGCTGGTGAGGTGTGCGGCCTGCATCGCCGAGGGGGATGCGATGCAGGCCGACAACCGGTGAACTGGCCAGCATGACCGCGGAGGGAGCGGTATAACATGCCGGCCAGGCTTGCGCGCTGCCTTGCGCTTGCGCTTGCCGCAACCGGCGCTGCCGCGCCCGTTGCGCCGGATCCCGCGGGCCGCGGGATCCGGGCGGGTGCTGCTCAGAAGTTGTACTTCACCTGGAAGTTGACTTCGCGACCCTCGATCGAACGCGCCAGGATCACGTTGTTGGTGCTGGCGAAGCCGAACAGGCGGGCATTGCCTTCCGTGATGCCGATCTGGTCGGTCACGTTGGTGCCCTGCAGCCGCAACTCCCAGTTCTGGCCGACATTGGCGGTGGCACCGATGCTGAGGTCGTAGTAGTTGCCCAGCGGCTGCTGCTGGATCAGGTCACCGTAGCGGTTGCCCACGTATTCGTAGGTGAACCAGAACTTCATGCTGCCCCAATCGGTCGGCAGTTCGTAGGTCGGCGTCAGCCGCGCCTGGAACTTCGGCTGCCGCTGCAACTGCATGCCGTCGATGCTGGTGGTGTGGGTGCTGCCATCCTGGGCGACGTACTGCACCGGGCTGTAGTTGTGCGTGTAGTGGCCATCCATGTAGTCGCCGGTGAGAGCCAGCGAGAAATGCTCGAACGGCTTGATCACCGTATGGAAGTTCAGGCCCTTGGTGTCCGACCCGTAGACGAACGAGAACTGGCCGTTGGTGGTGGTGATCGTGTACGGCACGCCGTTGAACCGGCGCAGGTACGCGCTGATGTCGGCGTAGATCCAGTCGTTCTGGAACTTGAAGCCGATTTCCGTGTTGTGGATGGTCTGCACCGGGGTGCTGGGAAGCCCGCGCAGGTCATCGAAGCCGGGGAAGTGGATGCCGTGATTGAGCCGCAGGTAGGCGCTCATGTTGTCGTTGAACTGGTAGTTCGCGCCGAACGTCCACGACGGCGCCGTCTTCGAGTACGGGATGTCGGTGCCGCCCGGGGTCAGGTACGACGCGTTGTTGTTGTAGAGGGTGTACGGGTTGTTATCGAGGTCGCCCGAGTGGTTGTTCTGGATGAAACCGGTCGCCTGCTGGTGCTCCACGCGGACGCCGGCATCGAACAGCCACTGGTCCAGCTTCCAGGAATCGGTGGCGAAAAACGCCGTGTTCACGCCGTTCCACTTTTCGTGCAGGGTGTAGAACGAGCTGCCGGAGAAGCCCTGCGGATCGGTCAGCGCATAGGTGCTGGTGCCGTTGCTCAGCGACACCACGATCGGGTTCGGGTTGTTTCTGGCCTGCAGCAGCATGCTGTTGCCGAGGTACCACTGGTCCTGCGCCGAATACACCGCGGTGTAGTTGCCTACCGTCAGCGTGTTGCCGTCGAACAGTTGCGTGCCCAGATGCAGTTCGTTGGTGAACGCATTGATGTGCTTGTGGACGTACCACAGGCCCTGGTCGTTGACGTTCTCGTTCATGTTGGCCGCGCCACCGTTGCGGTAGGTGGCGGTGGCGGTCAGCCCGGCGGGCAGGTTGTTCGCCGTTTCGGCATTGGCGATGTAGCTGGCCAGCGTGGTCGGGTTGTTGCCGGTGCTGAAGAACGATGTCGTGTTCATCTGGCCGCCGGTCAGATTGAACTTGTCCGACAGCGACCAGCCGGAATCGAAATCGAGATCGAGGTTGCCGCCGATGACGTGGATGTCCGCGCCGCGGCCCTTCGCCAGGTCGAGCGGTATGCTGCCCGGGGTGCATCCAGCGGTGGTGCACGGGGTGATGGCGAGCATCGTGTGGCGATCGGCGTTGCTGCCGAAGGTGCCGGTCAGCGCGCTGAAGCCCGGATACTCGGAGAACTGGCCCGACGACGGGTTCAGGATCGGCGTGTCGGTGACGAACTGGTTGTCGTCCTTCAGGCGGCGCGCGTAGAACATCACGTCGCCGTTGTCCAGGTCGTGGCTCAGCGTCGCGGTCAGTTGCCCGCCGTTGTCGGACGGGAACTGCGGCGCACGCACACCATCGGACTTGCGCCAGAAGCCGCCGACGCTGCCGAACCAGCCGTCGGCGACCTTGAAGCCGACGAAGCCATCGAGCCGCTCCATGCCCTCGGAACCGTAGGTCAGTCCGATATCGCCGGAGGGCACGGCGGTGCCCTGCTTGAGCATGAAGTTGGCGGTCACGCCGGGCTGCCCGGTGCCGTACAGCACCTGCGGGCCGCCCTGCACGATTTCCACGCGGTCGACGGTGTCGTCCAGGCGGAACATGGAGGAGTTTTCCATGAACGACAGCGTCGACATCGGATACAGCGGCGAGCCGTTCATTTCGAACGTGGCGTAGGGCGCATCGCCGCCGCCCGGGAAGCCGGCGACCTCGATGTTGGCGCCGGTCTGGCCGCCGGACGATTCGGGGTACACGCCCGGCGACATCTTCAGGAGATCGGCCGAACTGACCGGGTTGGCTTCCCGGATCTGCTCCGCGGACGCACTGGTGATCGAGTAGCTGGCATCGATCTTCTTCACGCCGCCGTAGGTGGCGGTGCCGGTGACCACCACCTGCTGCAGCGACGTGGTCTTGGTGCTCTTGGCCTTCTGCGCGGCGGGTCCGGTGCCCGCTGCGGCGGCGGCCGTCGATTGCCCGCTGCCCTGGGCCAGCGCGGCGCCGGACATCAGGGTGGCGGCAATCGCCACTGACAGGGCCAATCGGTTTGGTTGCTTGCGGCTATTCATGATCTGACTCCCCAACAATTTTATTTTCGATCGCGACCGGTCGAGCGACCGGCCACGTCGGCTCGTCTTTCAACGCTCGATAAACCTGCCCAGGTCCAGCTCGGCGACACTGGGCAGCACCACATCTGCCTCGGCCAACGCCTGCGCGTGGCCGATTCCGATTGCCGCCATCCCCGCGGCATGAATGCTGGCGACGCCAGCGGCGGCGTCTTCCACGCCCAGACATTCGCCCGGCGCCACGCCGAGCGCATTCGCCGCCGCCAGAAAGATCTCCGGGTCGGGCTTGGAATGGGCGATCAGACTGGCGTCGACCACGTGGTCGAACAGCCCGTCGATTCCCAGCCGCTGCAGCAGCCGCGGCGCGTTGCGGCTGGCCGATGCCAGCCCGATCTTGAGCCCGGCGCGGCGCGCCGATTCCAGCGCCGCGCGTGCGCCGGGCAGCAGGTGCTGCGGCCCGAAGTGTTCGATCTGCTGCCGGTAGTACTCGTTCTTGCGTGCGGCCAGGTCCAGCTTTTCGGCGGCCGAGTAATGCTGCGCCGCGCCTTCGAGCACGATGTCCAGCGAGGCGAGCCGGTCCACGCCCTTCAGGCGTTCGCCGATGGCATCGTCGAACGGCACGCCGATTTCGGCGGCCAGCTGTTTCCATGCCGCGTGATGGACCACCGCCGTGTCGGCGATCACGCCATCGAGGTCGAAGATGATGGCCTTGAAGGGGTACGGCAGCGGGTGCCTGGCGCCGCCGTCGGCGCGCGGCAGGCGCATCGATTCGCCGGCGTGCAGCTGCTGCGGCAGGCCGGCGTGCAGGAACGTCATGCGCTCGCCGTCGGTCAGGGTGTACTGCACGCCGGTGCCGTCGACTTCCACCCGCAGGTGGGCGTCGCGCCAGCGCAGGCCGAAGCGGTAGCTTTGCCATCCGCCCGGCAGCCGCGGCGCGAACGCGGGCCGGCCATCGATCACGCGCAGGCCGCCGAAACCCCAGGTCAGCGCCAGCCAGCTGCCGGCCATCGCCGCCATGTGCACGCCGTGCGCCGCGTTGCCGTGCAGGTCGTCGAGATCGACCCGCAAGGTGTCGAGAAAATAGCCGAAGGCCTTGTCCGCGTAGCCCACCTCCGCGGCGATCACCGCGAACGTCGACGCCGACAGCGTGGAGTCGTGGACGGTGACGTCTTCGTAGTAGTCGAAATTGCGGCGCTTGGCGCCGACGTCGACCCGCTCGCCGGCCAGCATCAGCGCAAGCAGCGTGTCCGCCTGCTTGCACACCTGGTGCCGATAGATGCTCAGCGGGTGCATGCGCAGCAGCAGCGGCTGCTTGCCTGGCGTGCTCGCGAGGTTTTCCGGCAGGCGGGGCTTTTCGAGGAAGCCGTCGTCCTGCGGAAAGATGTCCAGCGCCGCGTCCACCGGCAGATACATCGCCTCTGCCGCGCGTTGCCATTGGGTGGCCTCGCCGGCCTGCAGGTCGATGCGGGCGGCCAGCGCGGCGCACTCGTCGGGGTGCGCCCCGGCCATCCATTCGGCGACCGCCGCGGCGTCGCGCAGATGCCGCTGGGCCATGCGGTTGGTGTAGTGGTTGTTGTCGACCAGCGCGGAGTATTCGTCCGGCCCGGTCACCTCGTGGATGCAGAAGGCGCCCTGCCGGCGCGGGCTGAAATGGCCGACCTGGAGCCAGATACGCGCGGTTTCGAACAGCATTTCCGCGCCATGCGCCAGCAGGAACGCCTCGTCGCCGCTGGCGTCGACATACAGCCGGATCGCCCACGCGATCGCGGCGTTGATGTGGTACTGCGCCGAGCCGCTGGGGAAATAGGCCGAGCACTCGTCGCCGCTGATCGTGCGCCATGCGTACAGGGCGCCGCGCGGATGGTCCATCTCGCGCGCATGCAGCCGGGCGCGCTGCAGCGTGCGATAGCGGTAGACCAGCATGCTGCGCGCAAGCGCCGGCGCCGTGGTCGCCAGCACCGGCAGCATGAAGGCCTCGGCGTCCCAGAAGTAGTGGCCTTCGTAGCCCTCGCCGGTCAGGCCCTTGGCCGCCGTGCTGCCGCTGCCGTCGCGCCCGCTGGACTGGAACAGATGGAACAGGTTGAGGCGCAGCGCCTGTTCGACTGCCGGGTCGGCATCGATGGCCAGGTCGGTTTCGCGCCAGAAGCGTTCGAGGGTGCGGGCCTGGCGGGCCAGCAGCGCCGGGTATCCGGCGGCCACGGCGCCTTCAAGGGCGTTCTCGACGCTGTCGAGCATGCCGCGCCCGGATTCGCTGCCGCCCGGCGACGACCACGCGTAGGCCACGTGCTTTTCCAGGGCCACGTCTTCCCCCGGCGCCAGCGCGCCGGCGTAGACCTGCACCACGCCGTGGGGCAGGCTCAGCGCATCGCGAAAATGCAGGCGGGAATCCAGCAGCCGGTGCCGCTGTCCGCAGACCAGCCGGATCGCGCTGTGCGTGGTTCGCTGCGCCACCCAGGCGAGGGTTTCCCCGGCCTGCGCGTCGGTCATGCGCAGGCCGCCATGCAGCTGCGCGCCGATGCGCGGGTCGCTGCCTTGTCCGGTGGCTCCGCGCGCGGTGTCGATCGCCGACTCCAGCGCGATCGGGCCGGAATAGTCGATCGAGCGCACCCGATAGCGGATCGCCAGCAGGCCGGGTTCGTCCAGCGCGACGATGCGCTCGGCCTCGATCTGGAGCGTGGCGCCGTCGGGCGAACGCCAGCGCAGGCTGTGCCGGTAACAACCGTTGCGCAGGTCCAGCACGCGTTCGAATGCCTGCCATTCGCCCTGGCTCAATTGAACCGGCGTCTCGCCCAGGCGCAACTGGATGCGTGCGGCATCGGCGACCGGGACGCGCGTGTCGGTGTGGTGCGCCAGGCCCGGGAAACGTTCGTGATAGTCGATCGGCGAGCGTTCCCATACTCCGGACAGGAACGCGCCCTGGCTGGCGCTGGGGTCTTCTTCCAGATTGCCGCGCACGCCCAGGCTGCCGTTGGCCAGGGCGAACAGGCTCTCGTCCCGGGCGAAAGTCGAGGGATCGCGTCCGCGGCGAACCAGCCGCCACGGATCGCCATCCGTTTCGCTGGACGCATCCGCAGCTGCCGCAACGGGCCGCAGTGCCTCTGGATTGACCACTCGATTCCCTCCCTCGGACTCTTCGGCATGCCGTGGCCGCAGCGATTTGCGGCATCCGGCGGTGGACGGGGCGCAAGCATCGCAGCAAATGATACCGATAACAAGACATCGGTATCATTTGCTGCGATGCATCGTTGCCCGCTGCCGTCGGGCACCCCGGCGGGAACCCGCCGGCGTCACGTGCGCGGGCGCCGCGGGGCGGCTTGCCGGCATCGATGAAAAGCCCCGGTGCGGCGGTGCGCGTGAATCGGGTCGGTCGGCCGGCGCGCGGATTTTTTTTGTGCGGTGTGACCTGTACCCTCATGCGGTAGAGATGCCATCCCCTGTCGCCAGTACCCGCAACCGAGGTCGGTCTTGAGCCGCAAAAGCAGAAAACCAGCCGTCGACGATGCCCGCCAGTCGAGCCTGACCATGGCCGATCTGGCGGATCTGGCGGGAATTTCCAAAATCACGGTTTCGAGAGCGCTCAGCGACAGTCCGCTGGTCAGCGCCGCAACCCGCGAGCGCATCCAGGCGCTGGCCCTCAAGCACGGCTACAAGCTCAATGTGAACGCGCGCAACCTGCGCCTGCGCCGCAGCCACACGGTGGCGGTGATCGTGGAAATGAAGCCGTCCACCGACCGCACCATGTTCGACCCCTATCCGCTGGTGCTGCTCGGCGGCATTTCGCAGGAATTGACGGCGGCGGGCTACAGCGTGCTGCTGACTACGCGGCAAGGCGCCAGCGCCGCCGCGGTGCAGGGCGCCGATGGCCTGATCCTGCTTGGCCAGGGCGTGCATCAGGACGCGGTGCGGCGGTTCGACAAGCTGGGCCTGCCGATGGTGGTGTGGGGGGCGGGTTCGGCGGGCGACGCGCATGTGGTGGTCGGCAGCGACAACCGGCTCGGCGGTGCCGTGGTGGCCGATCGTTTCGTGGCGCTGGGCCGGCGCCGCCCGGTGTTCATCGGCAATCCCAGCCATCCTGAAATCTTCGAACGGCTGAACGGCTTCGTCGATGCGCTGGCCCGGCACGGCATCAAGCCCTTGCTGATGCGCCGGGATGAATTCACGCCGGACTCGGGCATGGATGCGGTGCGCTCGCTGCATGCGCGCAAGGTGGACTTCGATGCCATTTTCGCCTGCAGCGATCTGCTGGCGATGGGCGCGATCCGCGCCACGCTGGAGCTCGGCCGTTCCGTCCCCGGCGATGTTTCGGTCGTCGGCTATGACGACATGCCGCTGGGGGCAAGCTTCATGCCGCCACTGAGCTCGGTGCGCCAGGATTGGCAGGAAGGCGGCACGCAACTGGCGCGCAAGGTGCTGGCGTTGATCCACGGGCAACCGGCGGAATCGGAAACCTTGCCGGTCACGCTGATCGTGCGTTCGACCTAGCGGGCGGGCTTCAGGCCGCCGACGATTCCTCGCCGGTGGACCTGCCCTTGTGGGCCGGCGTCAGGACCAGGCGGAAGCAGCTGCCGCCGCCGGCGACGCGGACGTAATCGAGTGCCGCCTGGTTCGCTTCGCTCATCTGCCGCGCCAGGTAGAGGCCCAGCCCGGTGCCGTATTCGTGCGTGGTGTAGAACGGCTCGAAGATCTGCGCGGCGACCTTGGGCGCGATGCCGGGGCCGCGATCGATCACTTCCAGGATCGGCACGCCGTGCTCGCCCTGCCGGGCAACCACCATCACCCGCGCCGGCTCGCCCGGCATGCGGCCGTAGCGCAGCGCATTCTGTACCAGGTTCCACACCACTTGCTGCAGCTGCTGCGGGTCGGCCATCGCCACGACCGGTTCGTTGCCCCCGGCGATCACCCGCAGCGAATCGGCGCCCAGATCATTGCCCTGGCTGTATTCCTCGACGAAATCCTGCGCCCAGTGGCCCAGGTCCAGGGTCTCGGGCCGCGAGCGTTCGCGGCGCGACAGCTGCAGGATGTTCTCGATGATCTCGTTGAGCCGGATGCAGTGATTGTTGATGATCTCGACCATGCGCTGGTCGCTGCTGTCCATGGTCTGGGACTCGGCCAGCAGCTGTGCCGAATAGCGGATCGCCGCCAGCGGATTGCGGATCTCGTGGGCGATCGAGGCGGACAGGCGGCCCAGCGAGGTGAGCGTCAGCTCCTCGGCGCGGCGCGACAGCAGCGAGGTGTCGTCCAGGAAGATCAGCACGTGCGAGTCGTCGTTGGGCGCCAGGCGGCTGAAGCGCGGCACCACTTCGGGCATGCCGTCGGCGAGCTGGGTGGCGGTTTCGTCCAGCTTGCCGGACGTCATCCAGTGATACAGCCGGCGCGACAGCTCCGGCGCCAGCTGGCCGAGGTCGCGCTGGTTGGCGCCCGGATTGCCCAGCAGCATCCAGGCCGATTCGTTGATCTGGTGGATGCGGTTGGCGTCGTCGACCAGCAGCACGCCGGTCTTCATGCGGCGGATGATCAGTTCGTTGACCTGCGCCAGATTGGCCAGGTCGGTGCTGCGCTGCTCGGCCAGCGCCTCGGTGGCGCGCAATTGCCGGCCCAGCACGTTGCACAGGGTGGTGCTGGCGAAATACGCCAGACCGAACAGGGCGGCTTCCAGCAGGTCGCGGTCGCCCGGATTGCTGCCCCACTGGTTGCCGACGAAAAGATGCCCGAGCATGCCCAGCGTGGCCAGCGCGGCGAAGAAGCTGGACAGCCGCAAGGGCAGGATCAACGCGCCGGCGCTGAGGTTCACCGCCAGCATCATCGAGATGCCGATGCGTGCATCGTGCATGGCGGAGATCGCCAGCACGGCGGCGACGATGTCCACCACCAGGGCTATCGAGACCGCCATGGTGGCGTAGGGCATGCTGCGGCGGTTGAACAGCAGCGACACCAGCGCGAACAGCAGGTACAGCCCGGTCACGCTGTGGGCGAAGCCGGCCGCCCCCAGTTCCGGCCAGCCCAGCCAGGCGGGGCTGTAGGCAAGGCCGGCGTAGACCAGCGCCTGCACCAGGCGGAACAGGTTGAGGAACGACAGCTCGTGACGGATCGTCGCGATGCCGCTTGCCGGACTGGAGAGTGATGCGGTGCTTGCCACTTCGCGGGTCATCCGATGACGGTTGCGGATGAGTATAGATCGGGCCGATCCGCCGCATACCAGGGCAGCGGCGGGAGCTTGTCGGCCGGTAGCGGTTCGCCGCGGCGGCGTCCGTTGCCGGCGGTTTCCCGCTGCGCGGCCCCCCCCGCGGCGCCAGGCATGCCGGAACCGGGCTGGCCCGGCGGCGCCTTGTGCCGGTTGATTCTGCGGGCAGGCCGGGCAGCTCTGCAGGGCAGGCAAAAGAGGTCGCCCTTTTCATCGTGGCCCGCTTCCGCGAAAATGGCTGGCCGTATTGCGCGGTTCCGCCGGTTCCGGCGGTCGCGCACTGCATGCCGGCTGCGCGTTACTCCGCCGTCCGACCTTCCTGGCCTGCGCGGAGACTTTACGCGTGCGGTCGCCACGTTCTTCCGTTCGCTCGAGGTATCGAATGAATTTCCACGAATACCAGGCCAAAGAATTGTTCGCGCAGTACGGCATCGCCGTTCCGCCGGGCAAGATCGCCAATTCCCCCGACGCCGCCGTCGATGTCGCCAAGCATCTGGGCGGCACGCAGTGGATGGTCAAGGCGCAGATCCACGCAGGCGGCCGCGGCAAGGCCGGCGGCGTGAAGTTCTGCAAGAGCCTCGACGACGTCCGCGCCGCCGCCAAGGGCATGCTGGGCACCCAGATGGAGACCTACCAGTCCGCCGGCCGTGCGTTGCCGGTGAACCTGGTGCTGGTCACCGACGCCACCAACATCGCCCGCGAGCTGTACCTGTCGATCCTGGTCGACCGCGATTCGAAGGCGATCTCGTTCATCGCCTCCAAGCACGGCGGCGTGGACATCGAGCAGGTGGCCAGGGACACGCCCGAAGACATCCACACCATCGTGGTCGACTTCGTCGAGGGGCTGCAGCCGTACCAGTGCCGCCAGCTCGGCTTCGCGATGGACCTGACCGCCAAGCAGGTCAACCAGCTGACCAAGATCATGCTGGGCCTGTACAAGCTGTTCAACGAGCAGGATCTGGCGCTGGTCGAGCTGAACCCGCTGGCGATCCTGGAAGACGGCAACCTGGCTGCGCTCGACGGCAAGGTCAACTCCGACGACAACGCCGAATTCCGCCACCCGAACCTGGCCGCGATGCGCGACCTGAGCCAGGAGGACGCCGCCGAG
>JAGWMU010000095.1 GCA_028873095.1 Pseudomonadota bacterium
GCCACGTGTTCAACTACGACATCCCCTACGACACCGAAAGCTACGTGCACCGCATCGGCCGCACCGGCCGCGCCGGGCGCAGCGGCGAGGCGATCCTGTTCGTCAGCCCGCGCGAGCGCGGCATGCTCAACGCGATCGAGCGCGCCACCAAGCAGCCGATCGAGCAGATGCAGCTGCCGTCGGTCGAAGTGGTCAACGACGTGCGCATCGGCAAGTTCAAGCAGCGCATCAGCGACACGCTGGCGATCGGCGACCTTGGCCAGTTCCAGCAACTGATCGAGCAATACGAACAGGAACACAACGTGCCGGCGGTAGAGATCGCCGCCGCGCTGGCGCGCATCGCGCAGGGCGACCAGCCGCTGCTGCTGGCACCGCCGCCGAAGCGTGAAAAATACGAAGCCGCATCGCGCGAACGCGCCCCCCGCGAACGCGCGCCGCGCGAGACGGCCGGCAGCGGCGAACGACGCCCGCCGTTCGAGCGCGAAGCCGCGGCCAGCCGTCCGGCGCGCGAGCACAAGCCGCGCGCACACGGCACGCACGAAAACGCCGCATCGCCCGAATTCGGCCATCGCCCGGTGCGCGCGCATGCCACCGAGCAGGGCAAGCGCACCTATCGCATCGAAGTGGGCCACGAGCACGGCGTGAAGCCGGGCAACATCGTCGGCGCGATCGCCAACGAGGCCGGACTGGACAGCCAGTTCATCGGACGCCTCAGCATCCGCGACAACTACAGCCTGATCGACCTGCCCGACGGCATGCCGAAGGAAGTCTTCGAGCACCTGAAGAAGGTCTGGGTGGTGCAGCAGCAGTTGCGCATCCACGAATGGGACGGCAAGGACACCGACACCGCGCCGCCGGCCCGCAAGCCCGGCGGGTTCAAGAAGCCCGGCGGCTTCAAGCCGGGCGGGTTCAAGCCGGGAGACGCCAGGCCGCGGCATGGCGGCGGCCCGCCGCCGCGCCGCAAGTAACCGGTCGGGCGCACCGATTCCGCCGCCCGATCGTTTCGGCCGGGCGACGGAACGTTTCCAGGGCTGAGGTTGGAAAACATGCCGACAGCCCAACCTGAGGTGGCAACGCTTGCCGACGAGCTTCCGCCGTGACCTGCCTGCCCAGCCTCTACATATCCCACGGCTCGCCGATGACCGCGCTGCAACCGGGCCTGCCCGGCGTGCGGCTGGCCGAACTGGCTGCCGCCTTGCCGCGCCCCCGTGCGATCGTGGTCGCCAGCGCACACTGGCTGGCGCGACGGCCGCAGGTCGGTAGCGCCGCGACGCCCGAAACCATCCACGATTTCGGCGGCTTCCCCGCCGCGTTGTACCGGCTGCGCTATCCCGCACCCGGTGCGCCGGCGCTGGCCGCACGTGTCGGGCAGCTGCTCGATCGGGCCGGCCTGGCCGCGACGCTGCAGCCCGGGCGGGGGCTCGACCACGGTGTCTGGGTTCCGCTGCGCCTGCTGTACCCGGCTGCCGACATACCGGTCGTGCCCCTCTCGATCCAGCCCGAACTGGGTCCGGCGCACCAGTTTGCCGTGGGCCAGGCGCTGGCGCCGCTGCGCGCCGAAGGCGTGCTGCTGATCGGCTCCGGCAGCATCACCCACAACCTGCACGACCTGGCCGCCGGTTACAGCGCGCAGCGGCAGGCCCCGTACGTGCAGCCGTTCGTCGACTGGATCGAACAACGGCTCGCCGCCGGCGACGCCGGCGCCCTGCTCGACTATCGCCGCCAGGCACCGTTCGCCGAACGCGCGCACCCGACCGACGAACACCTGCTGCCGCTGTTCGTCGCGCTCGGCGCGGCCGGTGCGGATGCGCATGCGCAGCGAATCGACGCCGGGATCGACCTGGGCCTGCTGGCGATGGACATCTACCGCTTCGATTGAGCGCAGCGATTGCGCTCCTGCGGGGAAATCAACGATCAGTACCCTGCGATATCGATGGAATGGCGGACGGGGATGGAGCTGGCCAGTCTTGCGGCGTCAGCAGCGGCAATCCATGCGCGAGGCGCGCCTTGTCGCACTGCGGGCTGCCGGCACCGGACTCCCACGACGGCGGCACCTCGCGGCATACCGACGGACGCTGCGCGTAGATGCCGCAATGCGCGGCCTGGCCGACCACGCCCTGCAACGCCACGCAGCGCGGTTGCGCGGCATCGGTGCCGCGCATCGCCAGGCGGTGCGGATCGAGCTTTTCCGTCAGTTCCTGCGGCACGCACCCGCCCAGCGCGGCATCGGCCTCCGACCAATGGAACGCCACCCGAAAGTAGGCACAGCAGGCACCGCAACGCAGGCAGGGATGTTCCATCGATACTGACCCAGGCGCGCCCGCGGCACGCAGCAGTCGAAGTCTAAAGCCTTGTCCGTCCGCTGCGCTGAACCCATCCGATCGCGGCGCATCCCGTATGCCGCTAAAGTAAGCCACCTTCTGCGAGGATCCAGCATGACCCACCTGCCCGCCCTGGTTACCCTGCTCACCATGCTGTTGCTGCTCGGCACCATGTTCGCGGTGGGGCGAGCCCGCGGCATGCATGGCATCAAGGCTCCCGCGGTCAGCGGACATCCGGCGTTCGAGCGTGCCTACCGGGTGCAGATGAATACGCTGGAAGCCACCGTGCTGTTCCTGCCCACCCTGTGGCTGGCGGCCCGCTACGGCTTCGCTGGCTGGGCCGGCGTGGCCGGGCTGGTCTGGCTCGCCGGGCGGGTGTGGTATGCGCTGGCCTACCTACAGGATGCGGCCAAGCGCGGAGCAGGCTTCACGCTGGGCATGCTTGGCTGGGCGGCCTTGCTGGTGATGGCCGGCATCGGCGTCACCCGCGCCATGCTGCTCGGCTGAACCGGCCCATCGCCGTCAAGCGGACCGAGGCGAGCGTTCGACGCCGGCGCGAACGGCACGGCGCCGCGCGGCGCCCGGGCCGACGGCGAGGCGTGGCATGAACTTCGCCCGCCGCGCCCGCTCCAACGAACATTCGTCCCCTGTCGGAAACCTTCAACCCAGCCACGGACGTCATGGATAACTGCAATTTGCCGGCCCCGCTTGCGCGGCCGCCGAACCCGTCCGTGCGGGAGTCTCCCGCCGGAGCACCCAGCCTGTGGGCTGCGCTGGGGCTGATCGCGTTCTATTTCCTGCTGCAGGCCACGGGCAGTCTGCTGATCGCCGTGGCGATCGGCCTGGCGACCGGTTCCGTCCAGCTGCAACAAGGCATCGGCCCGGCCGAGAACGAACTCCAGGCGATGATGGCGCAGGCGGACATGCAGGCGCTTACCGTCTTGCTCACCGTGACGCTGGCCGCGATCCTCACGCTGTGGCTGGCCTGGCGTCGGTGGCCGCAGCTGTGGTCGCTGCCGCGACCGCCCGGCTTCGGTTTCGCCCTGCCGGCAACGTGGCTGTTCCTCGTTCCGGCGGTGGCTATCGGACTGGCGGCGCCGCTGCTGGGCGGGTTGCTGACCGAGTTGCTGGCGCACGGCCATGCGGTGACCCAGGACATCCAGCAGCTGGGTTCCCGGACCGCGCTGCCGTTGCGCGTCCCGCTGGTGCTTGTCGTGGCGAGCCTGGGGCCGCTGGTGGAAGAACTGCTGTTTCGCGGCGTGCTGCTGTCGGCGCTGCTGCGGCGCTGGCGGACGGGCTGGGCGATGGCGATCAGCTCGCTGCTGTTCGCGCTGGCGCACCTGCCTGGCCTGCAGTACCAGTGGTTCGCGCTGCCCGACCTGGCCCTGCTGGCGCTGGCACTGGCATGGCTGCGGCTGCGCTCGGGCTCGATCTGGCCGGGGGTGGTGGCGCATGGCGTCAACAACCTGCTGGCGGTCGTCGCGTGGTTCGTGGTGGTCAATCCGACCGGTTGAGGCTCATGCCGCGGCCGCATCGAAACTGCGCAGCAGCCGTGCGGTTTCGAACATCGGCAGGCCCATCACGCCGGAATGGCTGCCCTCCAGACGCTCGATCAACGCCGCGCCACGCCCCTGGATCGCGTATGCGCCGGCCTTGCCGAACGGCTCGCCGGTGGCGACATAGGCGGCGATGGCGGACTCGTCCAGCTGCCCGAAACGCACGTGCGAAATGCACGTCTCGCACTGCTCGCGGCGGCGGCTGACCAGCCACACCACCGAGATCACCGCATGCGTGCGTCCCGACAGGCGGCGCAGCATGGCTGCGGCATGCCCGGCATCGCGTGGCTTGCCGAACACCTCCTCGCCCAGCACCACCTCGGTATCGGCGCCGAGCACCACCTCGTCGTCCGCCGCGCCGAGGCTGGCCAGCCCGGCGCGCGCCTTGTCGCGCGCCACCCGGCTGACGTAGTCCAGCGGCGATTCGTCCGCTGCGCGCCGTTCGGGCACGTCGACGTCAAGCACGGTGAAATCCACGCCCAGCTGCTCCAGCAACTGGCGGCGGCGCGGCGACTGCGAGGCGAGATGAAGCATCGGGTTTCCAGGGCCACGGGGGCAAAAACATCGGGCGCTCAGAGGGTGAGGCCGTATTCGCAGAATTGCCGGTCGCGCTGCCAGCCCATCGACTCGTACAGCGCCTGCGCCGGCGCATTGTCCAGCGCGGTCGACAGCGACAGGCTGGCCGCCCCCAGCGCGCGCGCGTGATCCGCCGTGGCGGCGAGCAGCGCCTTCGCCACGCCCTGCCGGCGCGCCTGCGGCGCCACGAACAGGTCGTTGAGCAACCAGGTCCGCACCGTGCGTACCGACGAGAACAGCGGGTACGACTGGGTAAAGCCGATGCCCGCGCCCTGCCCGTCCTGCGCCAGCAGGATCAGCGATTCCTGGCGCTGGAAACGCTCCGCGAGAAACCGTCGCGCCCGCGCCCCGTCCGCCGGCTGCCCGTAGAACTGGCGGTAGCCGTCGAACAGCACGGCCAGCGCATCGAGGTCGTGGATGGTGGCTTGCAGTATCCGGACAGACATGAAGATGGACCCTTGCCGTGGAGAATGCCAAGCCTAAGCCGCGGCAAGGGTCGAAGGCCAGCACGGAACCTCGCGCCACGATCAGGCGCGGTGGTAGGGATGCCCTGCCGCGATGGCGGTGGCCCGGTACAACTGCTCGGCCAGCACCAGCCGCACCAGCATGTGCGGCAAGGTCAGCGGCCCCAGCGACCAGCACTGTTCGGCACGCGCCAGCACCTCGGGGGCGTGCCCGTCCGGGCCGCCGACCAGGAACGCCAGATCGCGCCCGGCCATGCGCCATTGCGCCAGTTGCCCGGCCAGCTGCTCGCTGGACCAGGCCTTGCCGCGGCCATCCAGCGCGATCACGTGGCTGTCGCGCGGCAGCGCCGCGAGCAGCGCCGCACCCTCTTCCTGGATCGCCCGCGCGTCGTCGCGGCCCTTGCCGCGGCTGCCGGGCCTGATTTCGACCAGGGTCAGCGGCAGCTCGTGCGAAAGCCGCTTGCCGTACTCGGCAAAGCCTTCCGCCACCCACCCGGGCATGCGCTCACCGACCGCAATCAGACGTGCGCGCACGGAAAGCTCTTGTCAATAAAAAAACGCGCGCAGCGCAGCGTTTGCCTCCTCTCCCCTCCGGGGAGAGGATTGAGGTGAGGGGCCACTCCGGCACCGCTCGCCTCCTCTCCCCTCCGGGGAGAGGATTGAGGTGAGGGGCCGATCTTGCGCAGAAACAGCATCAGCCCCTCCTTGCAGTCAACCAGCTTGCACCGCGTCGAGATCGGCCTGGTGCCCGTGGTCGCCCACCGTCCACAGCCGTTCGAGCCCGTAGAACTCGCGGATGCGCGGCAACATCACGTGGACGATCACGTCGCCCAGGTCCACCAGCACCCATTCGCCCTCCACCTCGCCTTCCACGCCCAGCGGCATCACGCCGGCCTTCTTGGCGAACCTGCCGACTTCGTCGGCGATCGATTTGACGTGGCGCGCGGACGTGCCGGAGGCGATCACCAGCAAGTCGGCGATGGAGGTCTTGCCGCGAACGTCGATCTCGCGAATGTCCTTGGCTTTCAGTTCTTCCAGCGCGTCGATGACCGACTTGCGCAGGGTGGCCGTGGTAACGGACTTGTTCGTGCGGGCAGTACTCAAGAGGAGGGGCCTCGATACGGATAGCCGCGCGGAATGGCGCGGCCGCAGTATAACCGCCCCGCCGTCAAGAGGTGCGGGCGCCGCCGCGGCCGCGCCGGGGCGCGCTGCCCGAGGGGAACGGGGGTGCCAGCGGGGTGTCGCTCCCGCCGGCAGCACCGCAACGCATGCGATCAGTGACCTGCGCCCATCGCATCGTCACTGCCCTTCATGGCGTGGCGCTTCATGGCGTGGCGCTTCATCGAGCCGTGCTTCATCGAGTCGCGTTTCATCGAGCCGCCCTGCATGGCGTCGGGCTTCATCGGGTGGCCTTTCATCGCATCGTGCCGCATCGCGTCGTGCGCCATGGCGGCGGTCGAGCTGTGGGCCATCGCATCCTGCGCGAACGCCGAGGTGGCGGCAAAACCGCAGGTGATGGCGACGGCGAGTAGCGTTGTGAGGCGTACGTTCATGGAAAAATCCTGGTCGGAAGAAGGGACGGAGGCGCCCGCATGGCGCCCCCGTCGTTTCATTCGCGGCCGGACCGCCGGCGGTTACATCACCCGCCACACTAGCCCTGCCCGGCCAGTATGTTCACCGTGATCGCAATGATGAACACGTTGAAGAAGAACGAGATGACACTGTGCAGCAGCACCACGCGGCGCAGGTAGCGGCTGGTGATCTGCACGTCGGAGACCTGGAACGTCATGCCGATCACGATCGCGAAATACGCGAAATCCCAGTAATCGGGCTGTTGCGAACCGGGAAACTCCAGCCCCTCGTGTTTCTCGCCGAAGTCCCCGTAGAAGCCGTGCGCATAGTGGAGCGCGAACATGGTGTTCAGGAACAGCCAGGTGAGCACGATGCTCAACACGCCGACCAGCAGCGCCGGCACGCCACCGCTCCTGGCCGCATGCAGTTCGCCGCTCAGTGCGGCCAGCACCACCGCCGACAGCACCACGCCGCTCCACAGGAACCCCCAGCGCCCGGAATCCTGCGCCTGCGCCTGGCTGCGCATGTTCGCGTGGGTGGCCTTGTTGAACATGTGCGCCAGCACGCCCAGCAGCACGACCGCGGCCAGGTCGAAGCCCAGCAGGATCGCGGTGGCCGGCGGCAGCCCCAAGGCACCCAGGCCGGCGCTGGCAACGATGAAGATCGCCAGCGACACGATCAGCCGCGGCCGGGCCTTCACGTAGCGCAACGGCCGCCAATGCGTTTCATTCGGCCGCCCGGCCACCGGGGTTTCGACCGGCAACCCGGGCTTCGACGCCCGGTTCATGCCCGCCACCGCGTCGCCCTTGCGATGCGCCACGGGCCAGGTTCCGGCGACAGTCGATCGATGCGTTCGAACAAGCAAACCTCCAACATGACGGATGCGGCAGCCGGCCCGGGGTCAGGCAAGCAGATCGCGGTACGAAGGATGCCGTGCCATCCAGGCCGCGACATAGGAACACGCCGGCACCACCTTCCAGCCCTCGGCGCGGGCCGCATCCAGCGCCGCCTGCGCCAGTGCCGACGCGATGCCGCGCCCACCCACTTCGGGCGGCACGCCGGTATGGGTGATGGTCATGACGCCCGCCGCCAGGCGGTAGTCGAGGACGCACGGCATACCGTCTACCTGCGCGGCGAAACGATGCGCGGAGCGCTCGTGCTGGATGATCAGTGACATGCGTCCCCGGAGATCGGCGAAAAGTCGGCGCCAAGCGCGCAACACCACGCTAGCATAGCGCCCTGCCGCCGCATCGGCATGGCAGCGCGCGCGGCGGCGGCGACGATCCCGCCTCAGGCCGGCAGCGGGCTGTCGTCCTCTTCCGATGCGCCCGCCGCCATCACGCAGTTGCGCCCCGCGCGCTTGGCCGCGTACAGCGCCTGGTCGGCGCGTTGCAGCACCGCCGTGCCGTCGCGCTCCGTCGGCGCGGCCACGGCCACCCCGACCGATACGGTGAGCTTCAGCATCTGGCCGTCGATCAGCTGCGGCATGCTTTCGACCATGTCGCGGATGCGTTCGCCCAGCACCAGTGCGGACGCCATGTCGGTACCCGGCGACAGCACCACGAACTCCTCGCCGCCGATACGCCCGATCACGTCGCCGTCGCGCAAGGTGGCGCGGATGCTGCACACCAGTGCCTGCAGCACCTTGTCGCCGCCACTGTGGCCGAAACGGTCGTTGACGCTCTTGAAATGGTCCGCGTCGAGCATCAGCACGCCCAGCGACTGCCGCCGCCGGTCCGCCCGCGCCAGCAGCCGCACCGTCGCCTCGTCGATCGCCAGCCGGTTGCTGACCCCGGTCAGCGGATCGATCCGCGCCAGCAGGTGCAGGTCATGCTGGATCGTCTCGTTGTAGATCAGCAGGAAACCGATGCTGGTGAACAGCGGCTGGATCGACCAGAGCAGGACATACACGGTATTGGTCAGGCTGGGCGCCAGCAGCCCGGCCTGGCTCAGGGTCACCCGCATCAGCTCGACGATCCGCCAGCCCATCGCCAGCATGGAAACGGCAAGGATCAGCAGCAAGGCGCGGCGTGCCGGCGAGGCTCCCCGCCGCACGCCGGCCAGCAACGGCGCCAGCATCAGCAGCAGGTCCAGCATGATCGCCACCGAGACCGCCATCGCCCTTGCGTTGGCGTTCGGACTGACCAGGGCAAACCAGATCATGACCAGAGCACACGATGCGCTCGCGGCAAGCACCACGGCATGCCGCTGCCTGGCTCCGAGCAGCATGCGCAGCGCCCACACCGTCGCGGCATAGGCCACCAGCACCAGCAGGTTGCTCAGCACGATCGCGTGCGGATCGTGCAGCTGGCCGAACAGGCCGAGAATGCCAAGCGAAGCGGCTTCGGTCGCCGATGCGCCGGCACGGATGCGCAGGCTGGTTCGCGCCACCCCGGCGTAGCCGCCGGCGGAGGTCCACAGCACGACCGCCAGCAGCAGCCCCTGCAACGACCCCATCAGCGCCACAGTAGCCAGATCGATGAACATGCTTGCTCCTTTGCCAGCTCGACACAGCCTCGGTGCGGGCGGGCATTGCGAGAACATACTCCTCCTCGCGGGCCCATGCGGCACCGCTGCCGCACGGGCACGCACTGCCCCCGGCATTGACAGCCCGCCGTGTTTCGCTACTTTCGGTGGCTGGAACCTCCCGGGACGCCGATGGCCACGCTCATTCCAACCCGCAACAGCTGCCTGCCGCGCATGACCGGCGGCGAAAAGCGCTTCTCCGAACGGCTGGAAGGAAAGCTCGAGGACGACTACCTGCTGTGGTACGACGTGCCGATCGGGCTGAAGCAGCGCCGCCCGGATTTCGTGGTGTTCCACCCCCGCCGCGGCATGCTGGTGCTGGAGGTGAAGGACTGGAAACCCGACACCATCCGCCACGCCGACGGCACCCAGTTCACCCTGGTCACCGCGCGCGGCCTGGTGAAGGAGAACAACCCGCTGCTGCAGGCCCGCGCCTATGCGCTGGAAATCGGCGTGGTGCTGGAACGCGATCCGGCGCTGCGCCACCCGCCGGGCAGCCGCCACGCCGGCAAGCTGGTGATGCCGTGGGCGTACGGCGTGGTGCTGGCCAACATCAGCCGCCAGCAGTTCATCGACGGCGGACTGGATGCGGTCATTCCCGGACACCTCGCGATCTGCCGCGAGGAGATCTACGAGACGGTCGACCCGGAGGCCTTCCAGGAACGGCTGTGGGCGATGTTCCCGCAGGTGTTCCCGGTCGCATTGACCCTGCCGCAGATCGACCGCGTGCGCTGGCACCTGTTTCCGGAGATCCGCGTGGCGCCGGGCGAAGGCCAGTTCGGTCTGTTCGACAACACCGACACCGACATCACCCGGCCGCTGCGGATTCCCGAACTGGTCAAGGTGATGGACGCGCAGCAGGAGCAACTGGCGCGCTCGCTGGGCAGCGAGCACCGCATCATCCACGGCGTGGCGGGCTCCGGCAAGACCATGATCCTGGGCTTTCGCGCGATGCAACTGGCGCGCGAGCTGGGGAAGCCGGTTCTGGTGCTCTGCTACAACAAGACCCTGGCCGCGCGGCTGGACCAGCTGCTGGGCGAACGCGGGCTCAGCGAAAGGGTGCAGGTCTACAACTTCCACAAATGGTGCCGCAAGATGCTCACCGCCTACCACCTGGAGCTGCCCGCGCAGGGCAGCGGCGATTTTTTCGCACAGATGGTGCAGCGGGTGATCGACGGCGTCGGGCGCGGCCAGATTCCCCGTTTCCAGTACGGCGCCGTGCTGATCGACGAAGGCCACGACTTCGAGCCGGACTGGTACAAACTGATCGTGCAGATGGTCGATCCGGCCACCAACTCGCTGCTGGTGCTGTACGACGACGCGCAGAACATCAATGGCCGCATCGACCGGCGCAAGTTCACCTGGAAGAGTCTCGGCGTGCAGGCGCAGGGCCGCACCACCATCCTCAAGCTCAACTACCGCAACACGCTGGAAATCCTCTCGGTGGCGCGCAGCTTCGCCAGCGAACTGCTCGATGCCCGGGCCGGCGAGGACGACGGCGTGCCGCTGATCGCGCCGGAAAGCGCCGGCCGCCGCGGCGCGGTGCCCGAACTGATCCGCAGCAACAGCGCCGACGAGGAACTCGCCACCCTGCTCAGCCAGATCCGCGACGAGCAGGCGCACGGCCGCCGCCTCGACGACATCGCCGTGCTCTACCGCTACACCTGGCAAGGCGAAAAATTGCGCCATGCGCTGGATCAGGCCGGCCTGGCCTGCCGCCTGGCCGACGACAAGGGCGGCAAGAACACGCTGTTCCTGGTCAAGGACAGCATCAGGCTGGTGAGCATGCATTCCAGCAAGGGCCTGGAATTTCCGCTGGCGATCATCCCCGGCCTCGGCCAGATGCCCAAGGCCGGCGAGGACGAAGCGCACGAAGCCCGCCTGCTCTACGTCGCCATGACCCGCGCCACCGAACGACTGCTGCTGCTCCATCACGAGGATTCGCTGTTCAGCAAGCGCATCCGCGACTCGATCAACGAAGTACAGGGGCAACTCGACCGCGGCGCGTGAGCCCCCAGGCTCTCTTGGAATGCGCTGCCGGCGCCACCATCGTTTCGCGACAGGAGCAAGCCATGACCGCCTTCGACCTCACCCC
>JAGWMU010000096.1 GCA_028873095.1 Pseudomonadota bacterium
CGCGCCAAGGGCTACGGTTCGGACGCGCACCTGATCACCATCAGCTACCTCGTCTGCGCCAAGCTCAAGCACCTGCCGAAGAACCCATGGCTCCATCCCGCTCAACCGAGCGGCGCTTGAGAGTCAACCACACGGATCGAGAGAGAGCCAATCATTGCCCTGTCTGTTCCAAGGATCGCGTTCAGGACGATGCTCTTTGTAAGTGTGGTTACTCGTTCACGGATAAAGTTGTCACCGACTGGGGAGGGACGAGGGCGCTGGTCGAGGCCATGCCTCGTGAGGCATGGCCTATGCGTTGCCGGATCATTCGTGGAGTACTTCAAAACAGCGGAACGTCCGGAACACAAACGGCCAAGCATCTTGGTCACAACAAGATGTATGTTTCTCGCGCCAATCAGCTGGCGAATGCCCTTGACAGGTTTCCTGAGTTAGCAACATGCCCGAACGAGGATAGTGCACGGAGAAAACTAAGAACCTTGGAAGCCAACAATGGCGTGTTCCCATCTACAAGTGGCGCATTTGAGTCGGAAGAGGATCTACAAAAATATCTGCAGGAGCATTGGAGCAAAACGGAACTTGGAAAGGAATGGGTGCTTCAAAGGAAAGGTCATGTCAGGGCTGCCGAGATAGGAATCATGGATCTTTTGGCCAAGCACCAGAGTCGGCCGGTATGGCTCGTGGTCGAATTGAAAGTACTGAAAACGAGCGATGAGGTTCTCGGCCAAATATTGCGCTACATGGGCTGGGTGAAGCGCTGCTGTGCTGGCAAAGACGAATCGGTTGAAGGGCTTGTCATCGCGTCTTGCGCAGACATTCAGACTCTTTACGGACTAGAATGCCTTCCAAACGTGAGGATGATGCGTTACAGGCGATTGCCGGACTCTCTTGAGTTGTGCGAGACAAGTCTGATTGAGTTCTTGATAGCTGGTCTTTCGCCTGATCAGCGCAAGGAACTGATAGCGCGCAGTTCATCAATGAAGGCGTAAATTACTGCTACCATCCAACGTCGCGCCGAGCAATACGGGATCACATACCCGCTGGCCAATGTTCAGAAAATGCGGACCAATAGCAGGGTACGCTCGGGCGCGCAGGATGCGTGCAGCTCTTACGGGGCCGACGTCCCCCCCGCATTGAGTAGCGGGCCCCTGTGCGGCGGTGAGACGTGGACGACAGGCCCGCAGGGTGGCAGGCAGGATGCCTGCCACTTTTCGTCGGGGCAGGAGCCCCGTCGAAAAGCCCGGCCGCGCCTCACGAACTCGAAGGGCAGGATGCCCGGAGAGCGCCAAGCGGGGTGGCCTTCTCATTTGGTTACTTTTCTCTTGGCCACGCAAGAGAAAAGTGACTCGCCCTCCGAAGGAGGACGAAGGCTCTTTGCCTTAAAGCAGACAAAACGAGCAAAGCATCGCGACTGAAGTCGCTCCACAAAATAGGTAGCTTTTGGCGAGCCCCCGCCCCCCCCTGATCCTCGCCCCGACGGGGGAGGAAGAAAACCGGTCACGGCGAACCGTAGCCCCCCGTCACGCCCTTGCTCGCATATGCCACCGCATCATGCGGATGCAGGCTCTCCTGATGTTCCAGGCGCACATGGAAATCGACGATGCGGGGGTCCGCGTCGAGCGCTTTCTGGATGCGCCGGGCGGCGTCTTCGCAGAACATCAGATTGCCGCCGTTGGCGAGCGCGAAAGCCTGTTCGTCCTCGCGCTTCACCGCCGTCTGCACCGGCGTGCCCAGCGCCCGCTCGACCCGATCGAGCAGGCCGATCAGGTCGAGCGGCACGCCCTTGCCGAATCGCACCAGCAGACGCGCCACGCTGCGCTGCGCATGCGGCGTGGCGACGATGCCCTGCTCGCTGCCGAGCCAGGCCAGCACGGCGGCGCGATCCACCGGCTGGCCGGCGCCGAAGTCCCGCGCGAACTGATCCTGGATCAGCTGTCGCGACAGGGCCGCGGAAGCCGGACAGGTGGAGGCATAGACCACCTCGGTGCCCAGCTCCAGTTGGAAGCCCTCAGCGCACAGGCTGGCCTCGATCGATACCGGATACGCGCGCCAGCCGCTGTTGGCGCTGCGCAATGCGGCGCGGCGGATCAGGTGTTCGAAGCGGATGCTGATGCGGGCGCGATCCGCCAGCCCGTCGTGCGACAGCAGGAATTCGCGCAGCAGCGCCTGCAGGCTGGCGGCGTCGAGCGCCTGCGTGCTCAGGTACTGGTCGACCAGCAGGTACAGCCGCGACATGTGGATGCCGCGCTTGTCCGGGTGCATCAGATTGACGAAGGCGCCGACCTGGGCGCCGGCGCGCTGTACCTCGCCATCGCCGGCGTCAAAACGCACGGGAACATCGATGCCGTCCATGCCGACCCAGTCCAGCGCACCGGCCAGATGGGGCTGCGCCTGGGTGGCGACATCGGGCATCAGGCGGACAGTGTTTTCGTGGCTGTGCATGGAAATTCCTGTGATCGGGCGAACTTGCTGCCTGGGATCATTTTGGGGCGAATCACCGCGGCTGCAATAGGCGCGTGACGGAAACACTGCGGCTCAAACGGCCTGACGACGCCATGCGCGGGCCGCGTGCCAGGCAGCGAAAGCGTCTGCCAGACTACTGCGCGACTGGCTTTCCTGCAGCACGGCCAGCGGATCGGCGGCCTTGACCGCGCGGCGCACCAATGTCGCCGCATGCCGCGACTCCAGGGCGCGGAACACGCTGAGCGGACCGGGCAACCCGGCCGCCTCGCGCCACGCCGCCCGCAGCTCGGCGAGCTGCGCCTGGATCGCCTGACTGCGCGCCGGACCGGGCTGACCCAGCTCGCCGCGGCTGAGGCCGTAACGCGCCAGCCGTGCCATCGGCAGCGGCAACCGGCTATGTTCGGCATCGTCCTGCAGGCGTCGCAGGGCGTGCAGCAGATGGGCCAGCGTGGCATGGCGGGCGGCACGCACCGGCGAGGCGCCCGCGCCGAACCACCATGCGGTCTCCAGCGCGGCGAACGCGCCATGCAGCCGGTCGGCGCTCGCGAGCTGCGCGGGAAAATCCACGGCGGTCGTGTCCTCCAGCTGCGCCATCGCCGCCAGCACCGGCGCGAGCCAGCACTGCTGCGGCACGGCCTGCGCGCGCGGATCGTCGAACAGCAGCTTGCTCAGCGGGTGGCGCCCGCCGCCGGCCGCGGCGCCGACGAGTTCCTCGGCCCACCAATTGAGCTTGGCCACCGCGACCTGCGGTTCGTGGATGCCGTAGGCGGCGGCGAGCAGTTCCTGCTCCAGCGCGGCCAGCGCGACGTGGCCGGGATAGCGCCGCGGATCGACGAACACCAGCGCCACGCGCTGCCGCGGCTGCACCGCCAGCCATTTGTCGACGTAGCTTTGCAGCGCGCCGACGGCCGACGCGTCAGGGCTCACGCGCTCACCGGCGGCGCCGGCAGCATGGCCATCAGCTGCGCCGGCGCATCCAGCACGGCATCGGCGTTCCACGCATGCGGATCGCCGCCGTCGAGATAGCCCCAGGTCACCGCGACGGTATAGAGCCCGGCGGCGGCACCGGCCAGCACATCGCGGCGGTCGTCGCCCACGAACAGGCAGCGGGCCGGGTCCAGTCCGGCCCGCTGGCAGGCCAGCAGCACCGGCGCCGGGTCGGGCTTCTTCACCGGCAGGGTGTCGCCCGACACGACGGCGTGCGCGCGACGGCTCCAGCCGATCCGCCGCAGCAGCTCGTCGGTGAGAAAGCCCGCCTTGTTGGTGACGATGCCCCAGCGCAGGCCTTGCGCCTCGATCGCATCGAGCAGCGCATCGATGCCGTCGAACGGCCGCGTCGCCTGCGCCATCACCTGCTGGTACAGCGCCAGGTAGCGCGGCAGCAGGGCGTCGAGCGCGGCCTCGCCGCGATCGGCGAAAGCGCAACGCAGCACGGCGCGCGCGCCGCGCGACACGACTTCGCGCACCGGCGCATACGGGGGCGGCGCGACGCCCTCCTCCCCGCACTGCGTCTGCAGGGCGGCGTAGAGGTCGGGTGCGCTGTCGAGCAAGGTACCGTCGAGATCGAACAGCACGCCATGGATGTCGGCGGGCAGGCCCCGGCTCATGCCGGCCTGCCCGCGCTGAGCAGGTAGTTCACGGCGGTGACCGGGCTCAGCCGCGCCTTGCGGCTGAACGGGTTGTAGACGACCCCGGAGACATCCTCCAGCTCCAGTCCGGCCTGCCGCAGCAGACGCCCCAGCTCCGAGGGCTTGAGGAATTGCGCGTAGTGATGGGTGCCCCGCGGCAGCATGCGCATCACATATTCGGCGCCGACGATCGCCGCGCCGAAGGCCGCCGGCGTGCGGTTGACGGTGGACATGAACAAGCGGCCGCCGGGCTTCAGCATCGCGGCCAGATCGCTCACCAGCGCGGCCGGGTCCGGCACGTGCTCGACCAGCTCCATGCAGCACACCGCGTCGAAGCTTGCCGGCTCGCGGCCCGCCAGTTCGGCCGAAGACTGCACCCGGTAGTCCACCTGCAGGTTCGACTCGTGCAGATGCAGCCTGGCGATCTCGATCACCTTCTCGCCGAGGTCGATGCCGGTCACTTGCGCTCCCGCCTGCGCCAGCGCCTCGCTGAGCAGGCCGCCGCCGCAGCCGACGTCGGCGACCTTCGCACTGCGCAGCTCGACCCGTGCCGCGACATAGGCGGCACGCAGCGGATTGAGGTCGTGCAGCGGGCGCGACTCGCCGTCAGGATCCCACCAGCGCGCGGCCAGCTGGCCGAAGCGGGCGATCTCCTCGTGGCTGACGTTCGTTCTCGCGTTCGTGCTCGACATCGACAGAATCCTCAGGTGCGGCCATGGAGTTTAATGCGCCTGCCATTCGTGCACCGTGATGTCCCAACCGCCGCTGAGTCGGGCCGGGTCCTCGTGCACGATCGCAGTCGCCTCGGCCAGGTCGGCCGCATGCAACAGGTAGGCACCGCCGGACTTGTCGCTGAAGCCGCCGGACAGTTCCACGCGGCCCTCTTCACGCAGGCCATCGAGATAGGCCAGATGCCGTGGCACCGCCGCCGGGTCGAGCTGCGGCCGACGGATCAACAGGACCAGGTAACGATTCATCGAAGACTCCGGATCAGGCCGAGGCGATGCGTTCGCGCCAGGCACGGGTTCTGGCCAGGACGGCATCGGTGTCGATGCCGGTCAGCACGCGATCGGCCAGCTGGCGCCGGCCGGCAATCCACACGTCGCTGACCTGGTGGCGACCGGTGGCGTACACCAGCTGCGAGACGATGTGGAACAGCGGCTGGGATTCCAGGTCGCCCAGCCGCACGGCGGCGAGATCGGCCTGCTTGCCGGTCTCGATCGAGCCGACCTGCGCGTCCAGCCCCATCGCCCTGGCGCCATGCAGGGTGGCCGCCCGCAGTGCGTACGCCGCGTCGAACGCCGCCGCATCCTGCGCCACCGCCTTGGCCAGCTGGGCGGCGGTGCGCATCTCGCCGAACATGTCCAGGTCGTTGTTGGATGCGCAGCCGTCGGTGCCGATGGCCAGGTTCACGCCGGCACGGCGGAATTTTTCCGCCGGACAGAAGCCCGAGGCCAACTTGAGGTTGGATTCCGGACAATGCACCACCGACACCCCGGCCTCGGCGCAGGCGGCAATTTCGCCGTCGGTGACATGGGTCATGTGCACGGCGATCAGCCGGTCGTTGACCAGGCCGAGCTTCTGCAGCCGCTGGAACGGACGCAGGCCGCTCTTCCTTTTTTCCTCGTCGATCTCCTGCGCGGTCTCATGGGTGTGCAGGTGCACGGGGATGTCGAGTTGGTCGGACAGCACGCGGATCCGCGCGAAACTCTCGTCCGACACCGTATACGGCGCGTGCGGCGCGAACGCGGTGCCTATCAGCGGATCGCCGATGAAACTGTCGTGCACTTCGCCGGCACGCTCGAAGTATTCGTCCTGGGTCTTCGCCCACGCGGTGGGAAACTCGATCACCGGCAGGCCGACCACGGCACGGAAACCGAGCTTGCGGTAGGTAGCGCCCAGCACGTCGGGGAAAAAGTAGTTCTCGTTGGTGCAGGTGGTGCCGCCGCGCAGCATCTCGGCCACCGCCAGTTCCGCGCCGTCGCGCACGAACTCCGGTCCCATCACCTTCGCCTCCGCCGGCCAGATGTGCTGCTGCAGCCAGACCATCAGCGGCAGGTCGTCCGCCAGGCCGCGCAGCAGGGTCATCGGATTGTGCGCATGCGCATTGATCAGCCCCGGGATCAGCGCATGCCCGGGCAGCTCGACGCGCTCGCGCGGGGCATATGCCGTGCGCGCCCGGGCGATCGGCAGCAACGCCACGATGCGGCCGGCCTGGATCGCCACGGCATGCTGCTCCAGCACCACCGCGTGCGGCTCCACCGGCACCACCCAGCGCGCCTCGATCACCAGGTCAACGGCTTGTGGTGCGGTCGGGCTCATCGTCAACTCACGGGCATCGGGATATTGGATACGACATGGGGCGGCACACCCTGCGGCATCCGCCCCATGTTCCTGTCTCCGGCAAGGGCCGGAGGGTGCGCGACGACGCGCGGTCGCGCGCCGCCGATCACTTCACGCGGCTGACGTATTCGCCGGAACGGGTATCGACCTTGATGATCTCGTCCTGGTTCACGAACAGCGGCACGCGGACCACGGCACCGGTCTCCAGCTTGGCCGGCTTGCCGCCGCCGCCGGAGGTGTCGCCGCGCACGCCCGGATCGGTCTCGACGATCTTCAGCTCGACGAAGTTCGGCGGCTGCACCGCAATCGGCCGGCCGTTCCACAGCGTCACCACGCACTCTTCCTCGCCCTTGAGCCACTTGGCGGCGTCGCCGGCGGCGGCCTTGTCGGCCTGGTGCTGCTCGAAGGTTTCCTGCTGCATGAAATGCCAGAACTCGCCATCGCCGTAGAGGTACTGCATGTCGGTATCGACCACGTCGGCGCCTTCGAACGACTCGCTGGCCTTGAGGGTCTTTTCCACGGTGCGGCCGTTGAGCAGGTTGCGGATGCGGATGCGGGTGAACGCCTGGCCCTTGCCCGGCTTGACGAACTCCGCCTCGACGATGGTAAAGGGCTCGCCGTCGACGATGATCTTCAGACCGTTCTTGACGTCGTTCAGACCGTAGGTGGCCATGCAGTGAACTCCAGGTGGATTGATAATTCGATGGACAAGGGTTCGAACAAACCCTCGCTCGCCTCGATCAGCGGCTAAAATGGATGGACCGAAGGGCCCATGCCCGATATCCAGGCCGCACATGATAACCGCAAGCACCTGTGCCCGCATCACGCCGTCGGCTGCCGACGCCGCCGACTGGCGGCAGCTGTGGCGCGAGGCCGTGACCGATGCCGGGGAATTGCTCGCCCTGCTGGAACTGCAGCATCTGGCCGGACGGCTGCCGCCGGCGGACGCCGGCTTCGCGCTGCGCGTGCCGCGCGGCTTCGTCGCCCGCATGCGCCGTGGCGACGCCCGCGACCCGCTGCTGCTCCAGGTGCTGCCCCAACTGGCCGAACTCGACCCGGCGCCCGGTTTCGTCGCCGACGCGGTCGGCGACATGGCTGCCCGCGCCGCCCACGGCGTGCTGCACAAGTACCGGGGCCGCGCGTTGCTGATCGCCAGCGGCAGTTGCGCGGTCAATTGCCGCTACTGCTTTCGCCGGCACTTCCCGTATGGCGAGGAAATCGCCGCCGCCGGGCAGTGGCGGCAGGCGCTGGAACATCTGCGGCAGGACGCCTCGATCGGCGAGCTGATCCTTTCCGGCGGCGATCCGCTGGCCCTGGTCACCGCCAAGCTCGAGGAATTGAGCCGCGGCCTGGCCGAACTGCCGCACGTCACCCGCCTGCGCATCCACACCCGTCTGCCGGTGGTGCTGCCTGAACGGGTCGACGGGCCGCTGCTGGCCTGGCTCGACGCACTGCCGCTGCAGAAGGTGCTGGTGCTGCATGCCAACCATGCCAACGAGATCGATCCCGGCGTCGATGCCGCCTGCCGGCAGCTGCGCGACGCCGGTGTTACGCTGCTCAACCAGTCGGTGCTGCTGCGCGGCATCAATGACGATGCGGATGCGCTGGCCGGACTGTCCGAACGCCTGTTCGCCGCGGGCGTGCTGCCGTATTACCTGCACCAGCTCGACCGGGTGCAGGGCGCGGCGCACTTCGAGGTGGACGACGCCCGCGCCCGCGCGCTGATCGAGGCGCTGCGCCAGCGGCTGCCGGGTTATCTGGTGCCGAAACTGGTGCGCGAAGTGGCCGGCGATGCCGCCAAGCGCCCGCTGTGAACCGGACGTCGCTCACTCCCGGCCGGTGTTTTGCTGGCGGCCACCAACAGAATCCGCTACAAACACCAAAACGAACGGCGATCAAGACAGGCACAGGCAGCCGACAGCGGTGAAAGGACAGTTCGACGCCCCATGAAAAAAGACTACGTCATCAAGATCCTGTTCATCGAGAACTCGCTCGAGGAGGCTGAGCAGATCATCAGCCTGCTGCGCAATACGGGCATCGCGGTGCGTCCGGCCCGCGCCACCAGTCTGGAACAGGTGCAGGCGGCCGTGAGCGAGCTGGAGCCGGACATCGTGATGTTCGATCCCGCCGTGAACTCGATCGATCTGCGCGAAGTGATGAAGCTGCTCGATGCGCACGGCCGCGACTACGCCCTGCTCGGCCTGGTCAACTCGATCGACAACCAGACCGTGGCCGACCTGTTCGTGCTCGGAGCCCGCGGCGTCGCCATGCGCAGCCAGCCGAAACAGCTGATCGCCTCGGTGCAGCGCGAGTTCGAGGCGCTGCTGACCCGCCGCAAGGTCCGCCTGCTGGAGACGTCGCTGCGCGAATCGGAGCGCCGTTGCGATGCGCTGCTCGACTCCTCCACCGATGCGATCGCCTACGTCCACGAAGGCATGCACGTGCGGGCGAACCAGGCCTATCTGGACACCTTCGGATACGACAACTTCGACGACCTGCTCGGCCTGCCGGTGATGGACATGATCGACCCGGCCAATGCCGAGGAGTTCAAGACCATGCTGCGCGGCCATGCGCGTCACGACAAGCTGCCGCCGCAGCTGGCCCTGCGCGCGCGTCGTGCCGACGGCTACCACTTCGATGCCACGGTGGAGTTCGCCCCGGCCTCGTTCGAGGGCGAGCCCTGCCTGCAGATCGTGTTCCGGCGGCAGCAGGTCGACCCCGCGGTGCTGGCACAGCTGCAGCGCGATCCGGTCACCGGCCTGTTCAACCGGGCGCGCATGCTGGAAACCATCGATGACGCGGTGGCCGCGGCGGCCAAGGGCAAGAAAGGCCAGTCGCTGCTGCTGGTCGAACCGGACAACTGGGCGTCGATCGTCGCCGCCATCGGCCTGGGCAAGACCGACGAACTGCTGGCCGCCTTCGCCGACCGGGTCCGCATCCTGCTGGGTACCGACGACGTGGCCGGGATGCTCGCCGAGCATACCCTGGGCATCGTGCTGGACACGCGCCAGGACGATGCCATCAAGGAGTGGATCGGCAAGCTCCAGCACAGTGTGAGCAACGAGATTTTCGACGTCGGCACGCGCTCGATCACCGTCACGGTGAGCATCGGCGGCAGCCTGCTGGGCGAAAAGAACGCCAATACCGATTTGCTGCTGAACCAGGCCAGCCAAGGCCTGCGCAACGCACAGAGCCTGGGCAGCGGCCGGATCGAACTGCACGATCCGGCGGCCCGCGAAAAGGCCGACGACGAACGCGAGCGCTACTGGCTGGAACTGTTGAAGCAGGCATTGGAACAGAACGGCCTGGTGCTCTACCACCAGCAGATCATCAGCCTGCAGGATGTCGAAGGGGATTATTCGGAAATCCTGCTGCGCATGAACGGCCCGCAGGGTGAGGTCCTGCCGGGATTCTTCATGCCGATCGCCGAAAAGCACGGCCTGACCAAGGCGGTCGACCGCTGGGTGCTCGACCAGACGATCAACGTGTTGAAGGCGCGCGAGGCGCAGGGCCAGCAAAGCACCTTCTTCATCAAGCTGACCGCCGCCTCGTTGCAGGACGACGAGCTGCTGTCGTGGCTGGCCAAACGGCTCAAGACCGCGTCGCTGCAATACAGCCACATCGTGCTGGAAATGACCGAGAGCAAGGTGATGACCCTGCTGCGCCCGGCGCAGGATTTCGTCAACGGCTGGAAGAAACTGGGCGGACGCTTCGCGCTGGAGCAGTTCGGCTCGGGCCTGAACTCGTTCCAGTTGCTGAACCACATCGATGCGGATTATCTGAAAGTGGATCGCAGCTACATGGCCGATCTGCCGCAGCATCAGGAGAACCAGAGAAAGGTCGCCCAGATCTGCCAGCAGGCACACGAGCTCAAACGCCAGACCATCGCCGAATGGGTCGAGGATGCCACCAGCACCTCGCTGCTGTTCGCCTGCGGGGTGGACTTCGTGCAGGGCAATTTCCTGCAGGAACCGCTGCCACTGACTTGAGAAATCGGCTTTGGGGAGCACTTGCAGGGCAACTGCCTGCAGGGCAACTGCAAACAAAAGCCGCTCCCGCAAGCCAGTAAAAAAACCCGCGAATCGCTTCGCGGGTTTTTTGCCTGCACTGCGACTGCCGCGGTTCGATTTACTCGGCGGTCGTGGCTGCTGCAGCTTTTGCGGCGGCCTTGGAAACTGCCTTGGCGGCGGCAGCGGCGGCGACGTCTTCCTTGATGCGGGCGGCCTTGCCTTCCAGGTCGCGCAGGTAATACAGCTTGGCGCCACGCACCTTGCCCTTGCGCTTCACCTGTACCGAATCGATCGCCTGGCTATGCGCCTGGAATACGCGCTCGACACCCGTACCATGCGAAATCTTGCGCACGGTGAAGGCGGAATGCAGGCCGCGGCTGCGCTTGGCGATGACGATACCCTCGAACGCCTGCACGCGCTCGCGGTTGCCTTCCTTCACCTTGACGTTGACCACCACGGTGTCGCCGGGGCTGAATTCCGGCAGCTGGCGGGTGATCTGCTCGGCTTCGAACTGTTCAATGATCTTGTTCATGGCGCACCTGTCGGTTCACTTGCA
>JAGWMU010000097.1 GCA_028873095.1 Pseudomonadota bacterium
GATGGCGATCGAGTGGAAGCTGGCACTGCCGCTGCATCCGGAGTACCGCACGCTGCCGATGGTCTGGTACGTGCCGCCGCTGTCGCCGATCCAGTCGGCCGCCGAGCGGGGCCGCATCGGCATGAACGGCGAGTTGCCCGACGTCGCCTCCTTGCGCATCCCGGTGCGCTACCTGGCCAACCTGCTCACCGCGGGCGACGAGGCCCCGGTGGTTCGCGCGCTGGAACGCATGATGGCGATGCGCGCCTGGCGCCGCGCCAGAAACGTCGATGGCGTCGAGGATCTGGCGGTGCTCGAGCAGGCCGGCCTCACCGTTGCCCAGGCCGAGGAAATGTACCGCTACCTCGCGATCGCCAACTACGAGGACCGCTTCGTCGTTCCCACGGCGCATCGCGAGTACGCCAACGACGCGTTCGGCGAGCGCGGTGGCTGCGGTTTCACCTTCGGCAACGGCTGCAGCGGTGACAGCCCGGCCGATCTGTTCACGGCGCGCAGGATCACCACGTACGCGGTGCATCCGAACCGGCAGGAAAAGCAGGAGGTGGTGCCATGAGCCTGCTGAAATTGATGGGTGTGCTGATGGACTATCCGCAAGACGATTTGTGGGATCACCGGGACGAGTTGCTCGACGCGGCCGACGCCCCGGCATTGTCGATCGAGCGTCGCAGGCAGCTGGTCGCGTTCGTGCAAACCCTGCTCGACACCGATCCGCTCACTGCGCAGGATGCCTGGCTGTCCACGTTCGACCGTGGTCGGGCGATGAGCCTGCTGCTGTTCGAGCATATCCACGGCGAATCGCGTGATCGCGGGCAAGCCATGGTCGACCTGATCGAAGCCTATCGCAAGAATGGCTTCGAACTGGCCGCCAAGGAGCTGCCGGATTACCTGCCGTTGCTGCTGGAATACCTGTCGCAGCGCCCGCAGGACGAAGTGCGCGACTGGCTGGGCCACATCGGCCACATCCTCGGCATGCTTGCGGCCCGGGCGGGTGAGCGAGAGAGTCCGTACGAGGTGTTGTTCGAGACTCTGGCGGAGCTGGCCGAGGGCGGGCATGACCTCGAAGCATTGCGCCGACGCGCCAGCGAAGAGCCGCGCGATGACACGCCCGAGGCCATCGACCGGCTGTGGGAGGAAGAAGTGGTGCGTTTCGGCGCCGAGGCGCCGGGCGACGACTGCTCGCCGCTGGGGCGCCAGCCCCAATCCTCCGCCACACCATCGCAGGCGCAGCCATGAACTATCTCAATCAATTTGCCTTCCAGCTGTATCCATACATTGCCATGGCGGTGTTCCTTGTCGGCAGCTGGGCCCGCTTTGATCGGTCCATGTATACGTGGCGCACCGGCTCCAGCCAGTTGCTGTCCAGTCGCGGCATGCGCCTGGGCAGCAACCTGTTCCATGTCGGCATCCTGGTCGTCCTTGGTGGCCATCTGGTCGGGTTGTTGACACCGCATTCGGTGTACACGCTGGTCATCAGCGCACCGCAGAAGCAGCTGCTGGCGATGGTGGTCGGTGGCGTGTTCGGTGCGATGTGCCTGGTCGGTCTCAGCATCCTGCTGGTGCGCCGGCTGACCAACCCGCGCGTGCGCGCCACCGGCACCGCGGGCGACACCCTGATCCTGATCCTGCTGCTGGTCCAGCTGCTGCTGGGGCTGTACACCATCGTGACCTCCACCCACCACATGGACGGCAGCGAGATGATCTTGTTGGCCGATTGGGCACAGCACATCGTCACCTTCCGCGCGGGTGCCGCCGGCTTCGTCCTGAACGTGGACTGGGTCTACAAGGCGCATCTGTTCCTGGGCATGACGCTGTTTCTGCTCGCGCCGTTCACCCGGCTGGTGCATGTGTGGAGCATCCCGGTCAGCTACCTGTGGCGGCCCTACCAGGTGGTGCGTCGGCGCCAGGCGGCATTGCGCTACGGGCCGAGGGCATGAGCATGGTTGCGACGAAACCCGACCTGCGGCGGATCCCGCTGACCATCATCGACTCGGCCGGGCCGGTGCTGCAGGAGGCGCATGAGCACCAGCATGAGGACAAGGATGCAGGCCCGCGCACGCTGGGGCAACCGGCTCCGTGCTACCTGTTCGTCGGCGACACGCCGATCAGCGAGGCGGCGATCGCGCAGGAGATGCAGTACCACCGCGCGCCCACGCCGGAGCATTCGCGCGCCGGCGCCGCCCGCGCACTGGTGGTGCGCGAGCTTCTGCGCCGGGAGGTGCAGCGGCTTGGCCTGGATGACCAGGTCGCCGCCGACAGCCAGGAAACGGTGGAGGAGGCAAGCATTCGCGTGCTGCTGGAACGCGAGACCGAGGACCGCGTGCCCAGCGAGGGCGACTGTCGCCGCTACTACGCGCAGAACCGTGAGCGCTTCCGGGCGCCCGACCGGATCCGCGTGCGGCACATCCTGCTGGGTGCGGCCGCCGACGATGTGGCCGGGCGCATTCGCGCCCGCGCCGAAGGCGAGCGGCTGATCGGCGAACTCAAGGCCAACCCGGTGCTGTTCGCCGATTTCGCCCAGCGCCATTCCGACTGCCCGTCGAAAGACCGGGGCGGCGAACTGGGCTGGCTGCAGCGCGGCCAGACCACGCCCGAATTCGATCGGCAGATCTTCCGCCTGCGCGAAGGCATGCCGGCATTTCCGGTGGAGTCGCGCTGGGGCTATCACGTGGTCAGCATCGATGAAATCCGGCCCGGTGCGGGGCTGGAATTCGCGCAGGTGCGAGGGCAGATTTCCGATTACCTGGAACTGCAGGTGCGCCAGCGTGAACTGCAGCACTACCTGCTCGGCCTGAAGGAGCGCTACGGGGTGCGCGGCCTCGACGATATCGAGGCGCTGGCGGCGGCTACCTGACCCGGCCCCGGCTCCACGTCCAACAGCGGCCGATCGCGTCTGCACCGGCCATCCAGACTTCCTCCCGTCGGAACAACACCATGCACGACCTGAACGCAGTTCCCACCGGCCCGCAGCAGCGGGCCCTCTGGCTCAGCACGATTTCCTTCGCGACATGTTTTGCGGTCTGGACGGTGTTCTCGATCATCGGCATTCGCGTCAAGCAGCAACTCGGGCTCAACGAGACCGAGTTCGGCTTGCTGATCGCCACCCCCATCCTCACCGGTTCGGTGACCCGGCTGTTCCTCGGCATCTGGGCCGACCAATACGGCGGCCGGCGCGTGTTCGCCGGGGTCATGCTGGTCGCGGCGGTGGCGACGTGGCTGCTGACCGCGGCCACCACCTACGCGGAGTTCCTGCTGGCCGCCCTGGCCATGGGCGTCGCCGGCGGTTCGTTCGCCGTGGGGGTCACCTTCGTCTCGCGCTGGTTTCCGCCACGCAAGCAGGGCACGGCGCTGGGTATTTTCGGCGCCGGCAACATCGGTGCCGCGACGACCGCACTGCTGGCGCCGACGGTGATGAATGCCTGGGGCTGGCATGCCGTCGCCCACCTCTGGGCATCTGTGCTGGCGGCCGTGGCGGTCGTTTTCTACCTGGTGGTGCGCGACGATCCGGACCTTGCACGCCGGCGCGCATCGGGCTCCGGGGCGGCGTCCTTCGTGCGGCAACTGGCCCCGCTGAGGAACCTGCAGGTATGGCGGTTCGCCCTGTATTACTTCTTCGTGTTCGGGGGGTTCGTGGCGCTGTCGCTGTGGCTGCCGCGCTACCTCATCGGCGTCTACGGCATGGGGATTGCCAAGGCCGGCCTGGTCACCGCCAGCTTTGCGCTGCCGGCCGGCCTGTTCCGGATCGTCGGCGGCCTGCTGTCCGACCGCATCGGCGCGCGGCGGGTGATGTACTGGACCTTCAGCGTGTCGCTGGTGTGCACCTTCCTGCTGTCGTATCCGGCGACCCGCTACACGGTCGACGGCATCCGCGGACCGATCCACTTCAGCCTGGCGCTGGGGGTGATGCCATTCACCCTGCTGCTGTTCGTGCTCGGCTTCTTCATGTCGTTGGGCACGGCCGCGGTATACAAGCACGTGCCGACCTACTATTCCGAATCCGTCGGTGCGGTGGGCGGCATGGTCGGCATGATCGGCGGTTTGGGCGGTTTCGTGCTGCCGATCTCCTTTGGCGCCATGAATGATCTCGTCGGCATCTGGACCAGCTGCTTCATGCTGCTGTTCCTGCTGGCCGGCAGCGCACTGACCTGGATGCACTTCGCGATCCTGCGCATGGAGCGCAGGCACTTCCCGCAAGTCCAGGGCGAGACGGACCTGCCGGAGATGATGGCGGCGCAGGAGCAGCGGCACGATGATTGAGCGCCGTGCCACCGTGGTCGCACGAGCCGCCGCCGCTTTGCGCGGATAGGCTGAGGTGACTGCGGCGAACGAGCTTCCCGGTGTGCCGCGCATGGCACGCCTGCAGGCTGGCCTGGCCGAGCTGTCGCCGGCGAACTTTGCCATGGTCATGGCCACCGGGGTCGTCTCGATCGGCCTGCGGCTGCGCGGGCTGGACGGGCCGGCGTGGGCGCTGTTCGGCCTGAACTCGGTCGCCTGGTTCGCGCTGTGGGGGCTGACGGTGCTGCGCCTGCTACGCAGTCCGCGACGCTTCGGCGCCGACCTGCTCGACCATCTGCGCGGCCCCGGCTTCTTCACCATGGTGGCGGCCACCGCGGTGCTCGGCAGCCAGCTGGTGCTGCTGGTGGCCAGTTTCCGTGCCGCGATGGCCTTGCTGGTGCTGGCGGTCCTGCTGTGGGTCGGGCTCACCTACACCATCTTCGCCGCCTTCACGATCAAGGAGGACAAACCCCCGCTGGACCAGGGCATTTCCGGCAGCTGGCTGCTGGCGGTGGTGGCGACGCAGTCACTGGCAGTGCTGGCCGCGCTGATTGCCGCGCACTTCGCCCAGCCGTGGCGGCTGGAACTGAACTTCTTCGCCCTGTCGATGTGGCTGTGGGGCGGCATGCTGTACATCTGGATGATGTCGCTGATCTTCTACCGCTACACGTTCTTCCATTTCTCGCCCGGCGACCTGACGCCGCCGTACTGGATCAACATGGGTGCGATGGCGATCTCCACGCTGGCCGGTGCACGGCTGATCGCGAATTCCCACGATGCGCCGTTCCTGCAGTCGCTGCTGCCGTTCCTGAAGGGGTTCACGGTGTTCTACTGGGCCACCGGTACCTGGTGGATCCCGATGCTGCTGGTGCTGGGCGTGTGGCGCTACATCTACAAGCGCTTTCCGTTGCGCTACGACCCGCAATACTGGGGCGCCGTGTTTCCGCTTGGCATGTACGCGGTCGGCACGCGCGAGATGGCGGGCGTGATGGAGCTGGGCTTCATCGGCTGGCTGCCGACGCTGTTCCAGGGAATTGCAATTGTGGCCTGGGTCGCCGCGTTCATCGGATTGCTGCGTCGGCTGCGACGATATCTCCGCTGACGCGCATCGCACGTCCGCAATCGCCAGCACGCCGTATCTGCCGCCGGGACGCTATCGACTGCGCGCCTGGGATGTCCACGGCAAGACCTTGTCCGAACAGGCCATCCGGGTACGCCCGCGATAGGCGACGGCCGGTGCGGGATCACGACGGCCGGCGTCGCCTCACGCTGTCGCGCACGTCCACGTCGAACAGCAGTTCCAGCGTGTCGCCGTCGTCCTTCCCCGGCAAGGCGAAACGCAAGCCTTCGCGCGTCGGCAGCCGTGCCGCGTGCCCGCGCACGGCGGCGTCGGGCAAGTCGATCCGCCAGGCGTCGGCGGCGCCCGACAGCGCCGCGTCGGCGCCCGGCGTCAGCCGCAGCGCGCCGCGCAGCGCAAACGCCGTCGCGAACTGCGTGCGGGTTTCCAGCATGCCGCCCGCCAGCAGGATCGCCAGCTCGTCCTCGTCGATGCGCAGCCGCAGCTTCTGGCCGTCGATCTGCCATTTCATGCGCGTACTCCCTCAGCCTGGTCGGCCGGCGGCGCCGGCTGGATGCGCGGCGGCAGGCCCGGCCGCAGACCGACGATCTCGACGCGCGTACCGGCAGGGCAATCGCCGGCGTCTTCGCCCAGCACTACCCAGGCGTCAGCTGCGGCGAACGGCTGGATGCGGAACGGCTGCTGCAGGCCCTGCACGCTGGCCAGGAGGCGGCCGTCCGGCCCCTGCCGCAGCGTGGCGTGCAGAAAGCAGCGCAGGCCGGGCCTGGGGTGCTGCGCAGCGTCGAGTACCGCATGCCACATCGGCTCGGCGGGCTGTCCTGCCATCGCGCGCAAGGCGGGCACGACGAAGAAGCGCAGCCCCACGGCGACCGCCATCGGCGTGCCGGGCAGCGCCAGGATCAACGGACCGGCGGCCAGGCGCGCGCACAGCAACGGCCGCCCGGGACGCATCGCCACCTTGTGGAACAGGATCTGCGCATCGAGACGGCGCAGGCTGTCGGGCACGAAGTCATGGCGCCCCATCGATACCGCGCCGGTGCTGATGACCAGCTCGGCGCCGGCGTCGAGCGCGCGCTGCAGCGCCTCGGCGAAGGTGTCGGCGGCATCGTCGACGGTGTCGCAGGACAGCACCTGCGCGCCGGCGGCGGCGAGTTCGGCGACCAGATAGGGGCCGTTCGAGGCGTAGATCCGCCCCGGCGCCAGCGGCTGGCTGGGGTCGGCCTGCAGCTCCTTGCCTGTGCAGATGATCGCCACGCGCGGGCGGCGCACCACCTCGACCTCGGCCACCCCCAGCGCGGCCAGCATCATCACCTGGGCGGCATCGACGACGGTGCCGGCAGGCAGCACGCCGGTGCCGGGCGCGACATCGCTGCCGGCACGGCGCACGTTCTGCCCGGTCGCCAGCGGATCGAGCAGGCGGATGCGCGCGGGCGTGCCGTCGGCACGGGTTGCCAGCCGCTCGGTGCGCTCGACCGGCACCACCGTGTCGAGGCCATCGGGCAGGCGTGCGCCGGTCATGATTTCCCAGGCGCCGCCGGCGGACTCGCGGGCCGCATCGCCGGCCGCCTGCGAACCGCGCACCGCGTGCTCCGACCCGGCCGGCAGCGGCTCGCGCGCGGCCAGCGCATAGCCGTCCATCGCGGCATGATCGAACGAGGGCAGCGCGATCGGGCTGTGGATCGCGCCGGCCAGCACGCGGCCCGGCGCCAGCGCGAGCGGGCAGGTTTCCGCCGGCAGGCGCACCAGGTTGTCGAGCAGCAGGTGCAGGGCGCGGGCATAGTCGATCATGGTGCGCTGCGGCCCCCTGTCGTCGCCGGCGCGCGATCGTGCGACGGCCGCAGCGCCAGCACGCCGCCGGTCAGCGAATAGATGTCGCGCACGCCTTGCCCGCGCAGCGCGCGCGCGACCTGGGCGCTGCGCCGGCCGCTGGCGCAGACCAGCAGCAGGCGACCCGGCGGCAGTTCGGCAGTACGGGCGGCGAGCTGCGCGGACGGCACGCGACACGACGGCGCATCCAGCGGCTGCGCGGCGATCTCGTCCGGCTCGCGCACGTCGACCAGCCGGTAGCCGGCGGCGATGGCGTCGTGCAGGCAGGCGAAGACCACGTCCACCTCACGGTCGCGCTGCGCCTGCGCCAGCGCGTGCTGGGCCACGGCGACACAGCCGCCATGCCGTACGCAGCCGCGCGATGCGTCGATCGGCAGACGCTGGATGCCGACCTCGAGCAGATCGACCAGCAGCAGCGCCGGTTCAACCGGGCGCGGCAGATCGAGCAGGATCTTCAACGCCTCGACGGCCTGCAGGGTGCCGAGCACGCCGGGCACCGGGCCGAGCACGCCGGACTGGGCGCAGCTGCCGGCGGCGCCGGGCGCGGGCTCGTCCGGCCACAGGCAGCGCAGGCAGGGCTCGCCGGGCCTGGCGCCGACCACCTGCAGCTGGCCCTCGTACTGGTACACGCTGGCCAGGATCAGCGGCGTGCCGGTGAGCACCGCCGCGTCGCTGGCGAGGTAGCGGCTGCGCATGTCGTCGGTGCATTCGACGACGAGGTCGTACTGCGCGAAGACCTCCCGCACGTTGCCGGCATGCAGCGGTTCGGGAGACGCATGCACGCGAACCGCCGGGTTGAGCGCGGCGAGGCGGCGGGCGGCCAGGTCGACCTTGCGCTGGCCGATGTCGCGCGCGTCGTAGAGGGTCTGCCGGTGCAGGTTGCTGGCGTCCAGCAGATCGCCGTCGACGATGCCCAGCGTGCCCACGCCGGCACCGGCCAGGTAGCTCAGCACCGGACAGCCCAGACCGCCGGCGCCGATCACCAGCACGCGGGCGGCGGCGAGTTTCGCCTGGCCGGCGGCGCCCACGCCGCGCAGGCGGGTCTGGCGCGAGTAGTCGGGGGTGAAGGCTCCGAGAGCAGCGTCCGTTAGAGCGTGATCGTGATGCTCGTGGCGAGCATGATGTGCGGCGGGGTGCGCATGCGGCGACTCGTGCTCGTGCGCCCGCTCGGTGTGCGAGCAGGCCACCCAGGCGGTGTCGCCGGTGAGGTAGTGTTCCTTCTTCCAGATCGGCAGGCGGTGCTTGATCTCGTCGATGATGTAGCGGCAGGCGCGGAAGGCTTCGTCGCGGTGCGCGGCGGACACGCCGATCCACACCGCCAGGTCGCCGATCCCCAACGCCCCCGTGCGATGCACGCAGCGCGCGGCCAGCACGCCGTGGCGGGCGATGGCCTCCGCGAGGATGCGTTCGCCCTCGGCCAGCGCCAGCTCGGCGTAGGCCTCGTACTCCAGGCCACCGACTTCGCGGCCCTCGTTGCTGTTGCGCACCCGGCCCTCGAAGCTGCAGAAACCGCCGCTGCCCGGATGCTGCAGGGCTTCGCGCAGCCGCAGCAGATCGACTGGCGCCGCACTGAGATCGAAGCGGTTCATCCGCCGGCCACCGGCGGGATGAAAACCACGGTGTCGCCTTCGTGCAGCGCCCTGTCCCAATCGCTGAACTGCGCGTTCACCGCCACCTTGAGCGCGTCGCTCGGCAGCGAGAAGCCGTGGCGCGCGCGCAGCTCCTCGTACAGCTCGCGCAACGTGGCCGCCGCGGTGCTCCACTGCTCGCCGCCGGCGCCGGCCTGCTCGCGCAGCTGTGCGTAGTACTGCAGCTTGACCATGGTCATGACAGCGGCTCGATCCGGCGTTGCATCAGTTCGAACTCCTGCGGGGTGTTGATATTGTCCAGGGCGTCGCCGGGCGCGGCCAGCAGCGTGGTGCGCGCCCGCATCAGCGCCTTGCGCGGGCAATAGTTGCCGGCCTCGACGCGCTGCCTGAGCAGCGCGCGGCTGGACGGTTCCCACAGCGCGCACAACGGTTCGGGCAGGCCGTCGAAGCGGCTGCCGAAGGCGGTCGCGTCGCCGGCCGGATCGCGCGCTTCGATCAGCTGGCGCAGCGTGCGCTCGTCCAGCAGCGGCAGGTCGCAGGCGACCACCAGCCAGGCCACGTCCGGGTAGGCCTGCTGCGCCGCGAGGATGCCGGCGGCGGGGCCGATCGCATCGTGAGCGTCCACGATCTGCGGCAGGCCGGCACGAAGGGGATCCTGGCGCTGGTCGTCGCGCACCGACAGGAAGGCCCGTTCGGTCACCGCTTCGAGCAGGTGCCAGGCACGCAGCAACTGCGGCTCGCCGGCGTAGACGAGCTGCGCCTTGTCGCGCTGCATGCGCCGGCTGGCGCCGCCGGCAAGCAGCAGGCCATAGATCGGCGGCGCCAGGGGCGGCGCGGCACGGTACGGCGGCGGGCTCTTTTCGTGGCTCATGACGGCGGATGGTTCGGGATGGCCTCGAGATCGGCCGCGTCGACCGGCGCGACGTCGATCGCGGCGGCGCCGTGGACGGCGCCCGCCGCCGTGTGGTCGACGGCGTGCCGGCCGCCGCTCTTGCGCATCAGGCGGATCTCGCCGATCACGATGTCGTGCGACATCGCCTTGCACATGTCGTAGATGGTCAGCGCGGCAACGCTGGCGCCGGTCAGCGCCTCCATCTCCACGCCGGTGCTGCCGCGGCAGGACACGGTGCAGTCGATCAGCGCGTCGTCGCCTTCCATCCGGATCGCGATGTCGCACTGGTCCAGGCTCAGCGGATGGCACAGCGGGATCAGCTGCGCGGTGGCCTTGGCGCCCATCACGCCGGCGATGTGCGCCACCGTGAGCACCGCGCCCTTGGGCGTGACGTAGCCGGCGGCATGCAGCCTCGCCGCGACCTCGGCGGGAAACGTCACCCGCGCCCGCGCCTGCGCCGTGCGCCGGGTCGCCGGTTTGGCGCCGACGTCCACCATCCGGGGCCGGTCGGCGGCGTCGACGTGGGAAAGTCCGGGTTCAGTCGGCACGGGCCTAGCCTCCGATGTAATGCATTTCGATCCTGCGGCGCGAGACCTCGCGGCGCGACGCGCGCTCCTCGCTGTAGCGGTCGCTGCGGCGCAGCCAGACCTGGCGCAGCTGTTCGCGCAGCGCCTCGTCGCCGCTGCCGTCGCGCAGCGCGGTGCGCAGGTCGGTGCCGTGGGACGCGAACAGGCAGGTATAGAGCGTCCCTTCGGAAGACAGCCGCGCGCGCGAACAGCTGCCGCAGAACGGCTCGCTGACCGACGAGATCACGCCGATCTCGCCGGCGCCGTCGCGGAACCGGTAGCGCGTGGCGACCTCGCCCGGGTATTTCGGCGGCAGCGCCTCCAGCGGCCAGCGCGCGTCGATGCCGGCGATCAGCTCGCGCGACGGCACCACCGCGCCGGGCGTCCAGTCGTTGCGGTTGCCAACGTCCATGTACTCGATGAAGCGCAGCACGATGCCGCTGCCGCGGAAGCGCTCGACCAGCGCGCCGACGGTGTGTTCGTTGACGCCGCGCTGCACCACCGTGTTGAGCTTGATGCCGGCGGTAAAACCCGCCGCACGCGCCGCGTCGATCCCCTCGAGCACCGGGCCGAGGTCGCCGCGACCGCCGCTCATGCGATGGAACAAGGCCGGGTC
>JAGWMU010000098.1 GCA_028873095.1 Pseudomonadota bacterium
TCGATCGAGGCGCAGCCACCGGCCAGCACCACCTGATCGACCTTGCTGTACTCGCTGCCGGCGAAGAAGAACTGCAGCAGGCGGCTGATCTGCTGGATCAGCGACTCCTTGAACGGCTCCAGCGCCTCGGTCTCGTAGGATTCGGGCAGGCCGCCCTTGCGCTTGGCGCGGCCGGCCTCCTCGTAGGAGAGGCCGAACCGGCGCATGATCTCGTCGGTCAGCTGCTTGCCGCCGAAGACCTGCTCGCGCGAATAGATCGTGCGCTGGTTGCGCAGCACGGACAGGGTCGTCATGGTGGCGCCGATGTCGACCATGGCCACCAGCGCGTCGCGCCCGACGCTGAGCTGGTCCGCGACCATCACGAAAGCGTTCTCCATCGCGAAGGCCTCGACGTCGACCACGCTGGCGGTGAGCCCGCCCAGTTCCAGCGCGGCCACCCGCATGTCGACGTTCTCGGTGCGCGAGGCGGCCAGCAGGATATTGTTCATGTCCGGGTTGTCGCGCACCGGCCCGACGATCTCGTAGTCGAGGCTCACTTCATCGATCGGATAAGGGATGTACTGGTTCGCCTCCACCTGGATCTGGCCTTCCAGGTCATCCTCGGACAGCTCGCTGGACATCGGGATGATGCGGGTGATGACCGCCGACCCGGCCACTGCCGCGGCCGCATGCTTGAGCTTGGACCCCGAGCGCGCCAGCGCGCGGCGTATCGCGTCGCCCACGGCCTCGACTTCGACAATGGTCTTCTCGACCACGGCATTGGGAGGCAGCGGTTCGACCGCATAGTGTTCGACACGGTAACGGCCGCCCGCTTGACTTAGCTGCAGCAGCTTGACTGCGGTCGAACTTATGTCGACGCCGATCAGCGCTGGCTTCTTGGGTGTAAAGAGCCCCACGGTGTTTCCCCCTTGCCGCTGACGCCCGCAACCAGGATTCTGGCGAGATGCACAGCGGCATTAAATCGAAAAATTAACGCAATGGCAACGGCCTACGTGAACTTTCTCAAGTAATTGACGTGAAGTCCACCACATTTACAAGCCTGGCCCGGATGGCGCGCCCCTTGCATGCGCCGGCCTCGTCACCACGCCGAGGGATACTGCTGCATCTATACTCTGCCATGTTTTGACTCAGGTCTCGCTATCCCCACACCATGCAAATTCTCAAGCGTTTGTTGCGCTGGGCACTGATCCTGGCTGTTTCCGGTTTACTTCTGGCAGTTGTCGCGGTGGGTGTGGCGTACTGGCTGATCGCCCCGAGGTTGCCCTCGGTCGCGGTCCTCAAGGACTACCACATGCAGGTGCCGCTGCGCGTCGTGAGCGCCGACGGCAAGCTGATTGCCAGCTTCGGCGAAACGCGGCGGATTCCGGTGGCCATCGCCGACGTGCCCGCACGCCTGAAGCATGCGGTCCTGTCGGCGGAGGACGCCGACTTCTATCACCATCCCGGATTCGACTGGCGCGGCATCGCCCGCGCCGCCTGGCACGTCATCGTCACCGGTGGCGACAAGGGGCCCGGCGGATCGACGATCACCCAGCAGGTCGCGCGCAACTTCTTCCTGAGCCCCGAAAAGCTCTACTCGCGCAAGCTCACCGAGATCTTCATCGCCGTCAACATCGAGCATGTGCTCACCAAGGACCAGATCCTGGAGCTCTACCTCAACAAGATGTTCCTCGGGCATCGTTCCTACGGCGTGGCGGCGGCGGCTTCCTATTACTACGGCAAGACGCTGAATCAGCTGACGATTGCCGAATGCGCGATGATCGCCTCATCGTTCCAGCTGCCCTCGGTGGTCAACCCGATCAACAACCCGGAACGCGGCATTGCCCGGCGCAACTGGGTACTCGGCGAGATGCTCAGGCATGGCTACATCACCAAGCCGCAGTACCAGCAGGCCATTGCCGAACCGAACCATGCCTACCCGCACGAAGAGCCGATCAAGGTGGATGCGCCCTATCTGGCGGAGATGGTTCGCCGGCAGGTGCTGGACCGCTTCGGCAACGACGCGCTCACCGAAGGCTACGTGGTCAAGACCACCATCCAAAGCGCCCGCCAGCAGGCGGCCGTTGCCGCGCTGCGCGACGGCCTGATCGCCTATGACCACAGGCATGGCTGGCGCGGACCCGAAGGCCACCAGGATCTGCCCGCCGCCCCCAGCGCGCAATACGATGACCGCCTGCTCTCCAGCTACACCACCATCTCGGGCATGCAGCCGGGCCTGGTCACGGACAGCAACGCACAGGAAGCCACCGTCTATCTGTCCGGCCAGCAGAGTGTGAAACTCGATCTGGCCGCGGTGCACTGGGCCCGGCCCTACATCAGCGACGACCGCACCGGCGCTGCGCCGAGCCGCGTCGACAGCGTACTCAAGCGCGGCGACATCATCCGCGTGTCGCGCGACGCCAGCGGCAAGTGGCAGCTCGACCAGATTCCCGCCGCGCAGGCGGCGCTGGCGTCCGTCAACCCGGAGGATGGCTCGATCCAGGCACTGGTCGGCGGCTTCAGCTTCCTGCGCAGCAAGTTCAACCGCGCGGTGATGGCGGCGCGCCAGCCCGGTTCGAGTTTCAAGCCCTACTTCTACTCGGCGGCGTTCGAACGCGGCTTCACCCCGGCCTCGATCATCAACGACGCGCCGCTGGCCCTGCCCGATCCCTCGCGCCCGAACGGCATCTGGACGCCGTCCAATGACGACGGAAAGTTCGCCGGCCCCATGCGCCTGCGCGAAGCGCTGGTGCAATCGAAGAATCTGGTTTCGATACGCCTGCTCAATGCCATCGGCGTGCCGTACGCACGCGAGTACGTCACCCGCTTCGGCTTCCCGCTCGACGCCATACCGCCGAACCTGACGATGGCGCTCGGCACCGCCTCGGTGTCGCCGATGAGCATGGCCCGCGGCTATGCGGTATTCGCCAATGGCGGCTATCTGGTCACGCCGTATTTCATCAGCGAGATCGATGACCGCAACGGCAAACCGGTGTATCTGGCCAACCCCGCACGCGCCTGCCGCGATTGCCAGGAACGCCTGCTGGACACGAGTCCGCCCGGCCCCCCGCCCGCCGAAATGGCCAGGACGCCGGCCAACGGCGTGGCCACCGCGGGCACGTCGCCGGCAACGGCAAGCAGCGTCGACGGCGTGGGCGAAGCGGTATTGCCGGCCGACGTGCATGGCAACAGCAACCATCCGCCGGTGCTGGCGCCCCACGTCATCGATGTGCGCAACGACTTCCTGATTACCTCGCTGATGAAAGACGTGATCCTGCGCGGCACCGGATCGGCCGCCCGCGCGCTGAACCGTGCCGACCTGGCAGGCAAGACCGGCTCGACCAACGATCACCGCGACGCATGGTTCGTCGGCTTCAACGGCGACCTGTCCACTGCCGTGTGGGTCGGCTTCGACGACTACGCCTCGCTGGGCCGCGGCGAATTCGGCGCCAAGGCCGCTTTGCCGATCTGGATGGACTACATGGGTACGGTGCTGAAGGGCCTGCCACTGAACACGTTGACGATGCCGCCGGGCATCGCGACGGTGTTGATCAACCGCCAGAGCGGCCTGCCAACCTCGCAGGACGATCCGGACAGCATGGACGAATGGTTCAAGGTGGAGGACGTCGATCGCCTGCGCGCCCAGGCCGCCCAGCAGAAAGAACAGGATCAGCAGCACGCCTACGACATCTTCTGAGGCGCCGCCGGCTGCGGCGGGCAACCCAGGATCACCGGCAAGACCGCCCCGCGCGGCGGGGTTTCGCGAATGCGGGCCGGTGGTCTATCCTGTGGCCGTGCCAACGATCGATGAGGAAAGCGCCATGTCCCGAGGCGAACACCACCGCATCCACGCACACGATCGTCAGCAGCGCAATCGCCTGCGCGTCGCCCAGGAGGCCGCCCGCCTGATGAGCGAGCACGGAATCCGCGACTTCCATCGCGCCAAGCTCAAGGCAGCCGAGCGGCTGGGCATCCTCGACACGCAGGCGTTGCCGCGCAACGCCGAGATCGAACAGGCGCTGCGCGAACACCAGCACCTGTTTCTCGCCGACAGCCAACCCCGGTCGCTGCAGGTTCGCCGCGAAGCCGCGGTCGAGGCGATGCGCTTTCTCGCCGCCTTCGAGCCGCGACTGGTCGGCGCGGTACTCGAGGGCACCGCCGATGCGCACTCGGCGGTATGCCTGCACGTGTTCAGCGACGATGCCGACGCCGTCGAACTGTTTCTGCGCGAACGAGGCGTGCCGGTCGAGACGGAAACACGCCGGTTGCGCATCAACCGCGACGAGCAGGCCGAATACCCGGTGCTGCTGTTTGCCGCCGACCAGCTGCCGTTCGATCTGACCGTGCTGCCGCGCAACGCCTTGCGCCAGGCCCCGCTGGACCGGGTCGACGACAGGCCGATGCGGCGCGCCACGCTGGCGCAGGTGGAAACCCTGCTGGGGGAGGAGTACCCGGATGCGCTCGAGCCGCCACTGGCGGCGGCCTTGTACTGAGCCAACCGGCCCACCCCGCCCCGCCGGCACATCCTGAAACGGGACGCCCCGGGCGATGCCGGGGCGCCTGGCGGCGGCTTCGGCCGAGCGGGCGCCGCCCGCCCGCCGGGATCAGCGCCTGCCCGCGGGCACGTAATCGCGAACGTCGGCGCCCGTGTAGATCTGCCGTGGGCGGCCGATCCGCGAACCCGACGTCTCGTGCTGCTCGATCCAGTGCGCGATCCAGCCGGCGGTGCGCGCGATCGCGAACATCACGGTGAACATCTCGGCCGGGATGTTGAGCGCCTTGTAGATGATGCCGGAATAGAAATCGACGTTCGGATACAGCTTGCGCTCTACGAAGTAATCGTCCTTCAATGCCGCCTCTTCCAGCCGCATGGCCACCTCGAGCAGCGGGTCGTTGACGCCCAGTTCGGCCAGGACCTTGTGGCACATCTCGCGGATGATCTTCGCGCGCGGGTCGAAGTTCTTGTACACCCGGTGGCCGAATCCCATCAGGCGGAAGCTGTCGCTCTTGTCCTTGGCGCGCAGCACGGCCGACGCCACCTTGTCCGGTGTACCGATCTCCTCCAGCTGCTTGAGCACCGCTTCGTTGGCGCCGCCGTGGGCCGGTCCCCACAGCGCGGTGATGCCCGCGGCGATCGAGGCATACGGATTGGCGCCGGTCGAGCCGACCAGCCGCACCGTGGAGGTGGAAGCGTTCTGCTCATGGTCCGCATGCAGGATGAACAGCAGGTCGAGCGCCTTGGTCGCAACCGGGCTCAGCTTCAGCGGCTCGCTCGGCACCTCGAACATCATGTGCAGGAAGCGGTCGACGTATTCGAGATTGTTGCGCGGGTAACGGAACGGCCAGCCGATCGAGTAGCGATAGCAGGCCGCGGCAATGGTCGGCATCTTGGCGATCAGGCGGACCGCCGCCATCTTGCGGTCTTCCGGGTCGTCGACATCCAAATCATCGTGATAGAACGCCGACAGCGAGGCGACCGAGGCGGCCAGCATCGCCATCGGATGCGCGTCGTAGTGGAAGCCGTGGAAAAAATTGCGCTGGGCCTCGTGGATCATCGTGTGGTGCGTGATCTGATGTTCGAACCGGTCGAACTGCGGCTTGTCCGGAAGCTCGCCGTTGAGCAGCAGATAGGCCACTTCGAGAAAGCTGGAATGCTCCGCCAGCTGCTCGATCGGGTAGCCGCGGTACAACAGCACGCCGGCATCGCCATCGATGTAGGTGATCGCGCTCTTGGTGCTGGCGGTGCTGCCGTAACCGGGATCGTAGGTGAAATGGCCGGTGTCCTTGTAAAGCGTGCCGATATCGATGCATGCCGGGCCGAGCGTGCCGCTGATCAACGGCAGATCGCTGCTGCGGTTGCTCGAACCATCCAGCAACTTGACGGTCTTGGGATCGGACACGGGAATCTCCTTCATTTGATTGGTCACCGCCTGGAACCACCGCGATCGACACGTCGGCCGGCGAGGGGAATGCTTGGCGCAGTACGCCGGGGAAAGCATGCTTTGCCTCGGACACCGAAGCGTCTGGCACGGGCGATTATCGCATAAGGCCCGGCGAACATTCGCCAGCGTACACTCGCCGGAGATGACCGGATCGCGCGCACGAAAAAACACGGGGCAAGCTCTCGCCTGCCCCGTGTTTCGCGTCGAATCCGGCCAGCCACCGTGGAGACGGTGGCGGCACTGCCGCTTACTCTTTGACCGAGCCGGCGTAGCGACGACGGAACTTGTCGACGCGCCCGCCGATGTCCAGCGTCTTCTGCTTGCCGGTATAGAACGGGTGCGAATGGCTGGAGATGTCCACCTTGATCAGCGGGTACTCATTGCCGTCTTCCCACTTGACGGTTTCCTTGCTGGACATGGTCGACTTGGTCAGGAACGCAAAGTCGGACGACAGGTCCTGGAACACCACCGGGCTGTAGGTCGGATGGATATCGGGCTTCATGATGGCGTGCTCTAAAGCGGTGTGAAGTGAAGAGCGGCATTGTAGCGGCCGATCAGCCGCCACTGCAAGCCTGCCCGCTTGCCGGGAGCCGGCCATCCAGTTCCACCGCGACGCGCGCGCCTGGCTGCGGGCGACCATCGACGGATCGGATCGACCGCCAGCGCGTCGTCCACGCCCGGAGCGGCATCGATCAGCCGTTGCGGCCTGGTCATGGGGCGGCGACTGGCGAGCAATGCCGGCCAGCTTGGGCGGAAAGCGAGAGAAAATCGGCGCAACCTGCGGCTCCCCGCCCCCGTCGTTCCCGCCTCACGCCTGCACAAAGCGCGCAGCGCCGCCGATCCAGCGTTCGATCAGCCGTTCGGTCTGCCGCGGATGGTCGGCCAGCATGCGCTCGCCCACCTGCTGCACCGCCAGCAGCAGATGGGCGTCGCGGGCCAGGTCGGCAATGCGGAAACTCAGCTGGCCGGTCTGGCGGGTACCGAGCAGCTCGCCCGGGCCGCGCAGCAGCAGATCCTGCTCGGCGATGCGGAAGCCGTCGCTGGTCTGGCGCATCACCTGCAGCCGCTCGCGCGCCAGCTGGCCCAGCGGCGGCTGATACAGCAGCACGCAGCTGGAAGCGGCCGCGCCGCGGCCGACGCGACCGCGCAGCTGGTGCAGCTGGGCCAGGCCGAGCCGTTCGCTGTTCTCGATCACCATCAGGCTGGCCCTGGGCACGTCCACGCCGACCTCGATCACCGTGGTCGCCACCAGCACCGCCAGCTCGCCCGCCTTGAACGCGTCCATCACCGCCTGCTTCTCCTTCGGCTTCATGCGGCCATGGATCAAGCCGATCCTGAATCCGCCCAACGCGGCGGACAATTCGGCGAACGCCACCTCGGCCGCCTGCGCGCGCAGCAGTTCGGATTCCTCGATCAGCGTGCATACCCAGTACGCCTGCCGGCCTTCGCCGCATGCGGCATGGATGCGCTCGATCACCTCGGCCCGGCGCGCATTGGAAATCGCGATGGTCTGCACCGGCGTGCGGCCGGGCGGCAGCTCGTCGATCGAGGAAATGTCCAGGTCGGCATACGCGCTCATCGCCAGCGTGCGCGGGATCGGCGTGGCGGTGAGCACCAGCTGATGCGGAACCTGTTCGCCGGCCTGGCCCTTGTCGCGCAGGGCGAGCCGCTGCTGCACGCCGAAGCGGTGCTGCTCATCGACGATCACCAGGCCGAGCTGCGCGAACACCACCCCTTCCTGCATCAACGCGTGGGTGCCGATCACCACCGGCGCCCCTTGCGCCACCCGCTGCAATGCCAGCTTGCGCGCCTTGCCGGCGACCTTGCCGGCCAGCCATTCCACCTCGATGCCGAGCGGCCCCAGCCAATGCCGGAAATTGTGCCGATGCTGTTCGGCCAGCAATTCGGTCGGCGCCATCAGGGCGACCTGGTATCCCGCCCCCACCGCGGCCAGCGCGGCCAGCGCGGCCACCACCGTCTTGCCCGAACCGACATCGCCCTGCACCAGCCGCAGCATCGGCCGGGCTTGCGCCAGATCCTTGGCGACTTCCGCGCTGACACGCCGCTGCGCCGCGGTCAGCTCGAACGGCAGGGCGGCGAGCAGCCGCCGGCGCAAGCCGATATCGTCCGCCAGCCGCGGCGCCCGCCGGCGGCGCACGGCGGCACGCAGGCGCTTCAGGCTCAGATGCCGGGCCAGCAGCTCCTCGAACGCCAGACGCTGCTGCGCCGGGTGCTCGCCGAGCATCAGTTGGCCCAGATGCGCATCCGCCGGCGGCCGATGCACGTACAGCAGCGCGTCGCGCAACGAGGTCAGGCCATGCCCGGCACACAGCTCGGGCGGTATCAGCTCCAGCGTGGCCGCCGGCGGCAGCAACGTCAGGGCCTTGCCGATCACGCCGGCGAGCCGCTTCTGCCCCAGCCCCTCGGTGCTCGGATAGACCGGGCTGAGCAAGGCATCGACGCTGACCGCGTCACCCTCGCCGAGGCGCCGATACTGCGGATGCACCATTTCCAGCCCGTGCGCGCCATGGCGCACTTCGCCGTAGCACAGCAGACGGGTTCCCGGCTGCAACTGCTCGGACTGCGCCCGGTTGAAATGGAAGAAGCGCAGCAGCAGGGTCTGCCGGCTGGCATCGCCGATCGCCACCTTCAATTGCGGCCGGTAACGGAAGCCACGCTCGACCGCCTCGACCAGCCCCGCGACCTGCGCCCGCTCGCCGACACGCAGATCGGCGATGGCGCTGACCCGGGTCCTGTCCTCGTAGCGCAACGGCAGGTGAAACCACAGATCCTGCACCCGCTCCAGCCCGAGCCGGGCCAGCGCCGCGACCAGCGCCGACCCGACCCCCGGCAGCACTCCGACCGGTTCGATACCCGGGTCGGGCGCAATGGCGGCGGCGGAACCGGCGATGCGGGCGATCATGGCTTCTAGCCTAACCGAGCGCGGTCGGCAGCCGTAAGCCGCACGCCGACCGGCGCTGTCGGCGCCCGCCGCACCCCGCAATCAGTCCAGCACCATCACGGCATCGATTTCGACCGCCGCCGCCTTCGGCAGCGCGGCGACCTGGATGGTGGAGCGCGCCGGATACGGCGGCTGGAAATACTCGGCCATGACGGCATTGACCGCGGCGAAATCCGCCAGATCGGTCACGTAGATGCCCATGCGCACGATCTGCGCCAGCGAACCGCCGGCAGCCCCGGCCACCGCGGCGAGATTGTCGAACACCCGTCGCGTCTGCACGCCGATGTCGCCATCGACCAGTGCCGCCGTGGCGGGATCGAGCGGAATCTGGCCGGAGAAATGCACCGTCCGGCCGGCACGCACGGCCTGCGAATACGGACCGATCGCGGCCGGCGCCAGTTCAGTGGCGATGATGCTGCGGGACATGGCAAACCTCGCAAAGTAAAACGCCAGTGTAGGAGCGCCCCCCGCGCACGAAAAGCCCCGGTGGCCACGCGATAGTCTTGCGCCGGGCGGCCGCCGGCAGCGCGAGCCACCGCCGCCGACGGAATCACCCGCACGCGGGCGTGACGCATCGCCCGCATTGCGGCAAGCTGTCCCCTGGATCGCCGCCGGAGCCGCCGCATGAAGCCACGCCATGATCGACCCGTCGCGCTGGTCACCGGCGCCGGCCGGCGGGTCGGCGCGGTCATCGCGCGCACCCTGCATGCGGCCGGCTACGACCTGGCGCTGCACTACCGCCGTTCCGCGGACGACGCCCGCGCGCTGGCCGACGAACTGGAACACCGCCGCCGCGGCAGCACCTTGCTGCTGCAGGCCGAACTGGCCGAGTTGCCGGCCTTGCCCGGCATGGTCGAGCAGTTGCTGGCGCATTACGGACGACTCGATGCGCTGATCAACAACGCCTCGTCGTTCCATGCCACGCCGCTGGGCACGGCCACGCCGGCGCAATGGGACGAGCTGTTCGCGTCCAATGCGCAGGCGCCGTTCTTCCTCAGCCAGGCGGCGACCCCGGCGCTGCGCGAAGCGCGCGGCGGCATCGTCAACCTGCTGGACATCTATGCCGAACGCCCGCTGGCGGAACACCCGCTGTACTGCATGGCCAAGGCCGCGCTGGGCGCGATGACGCGCTCGCTGGCGCTGGACCTGGCGCCCGCCGTGCGCGTCAACGGCGTCGCCCCCGGCGCGGTGCTGTGGCCCGGCGACGGCAAGCCGTACGCCGACCAGCAGGCGATGCTGGCGCGCACGCCGTTGCAACATGCCGGAACGCCCGGGGATGTCGCCGGCGCGGTGCTGTGGCTGTTGCGCGACGCGCCGTTCGTCACCGGGCAGATCATCCGCGTCGACGGCGGGCGCACCTTGTCGGTGTGAGTTGCATGCAGCGCAGCCAAGGACGCCCACTCCTCCCCTGCGATGCAGGGGAGGCCATGGCGGCACATCCGGACTTCGCAGCCGGGTGGTTGGCCGCCGGCTATTTCTTCTTCGGCGCGAAGGCCTGCTGCAGCAGCACCTGGTCGAAGCCGACGCTGGCCTCGCCCGCTTCCGCGTAGCGGTACAGCGCAGCCGAGTAGATGCCCTGCAGCGAGGCCTGCACCAGGCCGAGCAGGGTCAGCCCCAGCACCACCACGACCGCCGCCAGCACGATCGCCGCGGCCGACTGCAGCGCGACCGCGCCACCGATCAGCAGCGCGCCGAACAGCACCGCCAGCACCATCAGCAGGCCGAACACCACGCCGAGGCCGCCGTTGCCGATCAGGTTCTCGCCCCAGCTGCGCTTGAGCAGCTCCACGCTGCGCCGCACCGCTTCGACCGGGCCCACGCCCTCGCTGGCCAGCACCGGC
>JAGWMU010000099.1 GCA_028873095.1 Pseudomonadota bacterium
CATCACCTCCTGGGTCATCGAGCGACGCATCCGGGCGGCGCGCAGGCGCTGGCTCAGCGCCTCTATCTGGCGCCGTACGCGGGGGTGGGTCGGTGGGATCCGTTTCGCCATACCAAATTAAATTACAGTTTCCGGCCGGAAACGCAAGTTAATTTTGGATTTTACGGCTTACCGGTTAGGTTGAAGGTGCTCCGCTGCGCCCCAGCCGCTGGGCGACGTTGCCTTCGTTCGATGGGGACCGGGCGCTGCCATCGGAAACGGCGTTCCGCGCCGGCGCTCCTTCGTGGAGATCTTCCCGATTGGCGCGCCGGGATCACTGGTCTCGGCAGACCTGCCACACGACAGCTCGTTTGCCCACTGCGCGGTTGAAGAGCTACATGACCATAACGCGCCCGGCGATCCGCAGTGTTGCAAAAGTGCTACACAATCCCAAGTTACGTCGACGCAACGCACGAAGCGTGGGGCATACGCCACCTCCTCCGTCCAGTCCATCATCGGCCCCACGCAGACGCGCCAGGGCGCGTCGGTCGCGGCCTCCGCAGCGGCAGGTGAAGCAGCAGTCATCCGGGCATTGTACGGGGCTTGGGCCAGCCCGGGAGCCTGTGGGTCCTTGGTGGCCGGGCTGCGAATCCGTCTGTGCGACCGATATTTCCGCCGCATCTTGCCCCATAGGACCACGATGGCCCGGCGAAGCGTCGAAGATCTGCCCTTGCACAGCCGAGTTCTCGCCTCGACCACCAAAGGCCGACAGGCTGCTGGCGGCCAATGGCATAATGTTGCGCTGAATTCCGATCCCCGCGGCGACCGCGCACCCTGCGCCGTCGCGCGTCCGGCCTCCCGCCGGCTCCTCCCATTCGAACGGTATCAACCATGGTGGCATTGGCGACCGAGCACGTGATCGACGTGCATCACTGGAACGACACGCTCTTCAGCTTCCGCACCACGCGCGATCCCGGCTTCCGCTTCGAGAGCGGGCACTTCGTGATGATCGGGCTGGAGGTGGACGGCCGTCCGCTGATGCGCGCCTATTCCATCGCCAGCGCCCACTGGGAGGAGCACCTGGAGTTCTTCTCGATCAAGGTGCCGGACGGTCCGCTCACCTCGCGCCTGCAGCACCTCAAGCCGGGCGACCCCCTGATCGTCAGCCGCAAGCCCACCGGCACGCTGGTGCTCAACGACCTCAAGCCGGGCAAGCACCTCTACCTGCTCGGCACCGGCACCGGGCTGGCGCCGTTCCTGAGCATCATCCGCGACCCGGAAACCTACGCACGCTTCGATCGGATCGTGCTGGCCCACGGCGTACGCCAAGTCGTCGACCTCGCCTATGCCGACTACCTCGAGCGCGAACTGCCGCAACACGAATACTTGGGCGCGCTGGTGCGCGAGAAACTGATCTACTATCCCACCGTCACCCGCGAACCCTTTCGCCACCGCGGCCGCATCACCGATGCGATCGTCAACGACGCGATGAGCACGGCCTGCGGCCTGCCGCCGCTCGATCCGGCCACCGACCGCGCGATGCTGTGCGGCAGCCCGGCGATGCTGGACGACCTGCGCGCGCTGCTCGACGGGCGCGGCTTCCACGCTTCGCCGCGCACCCGCGAGCCGGGCGACTACGTGATCGAACGGGCCTTCGTGGAGAAGTGAACGGGCGGGGCCGGCACGGCGGCCGGCACGCATGCGGATGCGCGCCGGATCACGGCTCGATGATGAAGGCGCCGAACGCCACTCCCAGATTCCAGCCGCGGCCCTTGCCGCTGAGCGCCAGCGAGACGTTGCCCTTGGTCACCACCTGGGCGTCGGCCGACTTCTCGGCGCCGGCGTGGGCCTCGGCATTCGCGTAATGGCCGAGGATTTCGCGGATGTTGCCGACCCCGGTGAACTTGCCGACACCGTGATCGATGCGGGTCTTGCCGAAGGTCAGGCCGCCGCCCTTGGCGCGCAGATGCACATGCATGCTCTGGCCGTTGCTGCAGCTGACCGTGCCGGAACCGCTGGCGGTCTTGTAGAAGATCGACCAGCCGGACATCTGGAAGTCCATCCTGCAGGAAATTTCGCCGGCCGCCCGCGCCGGCGTCGCCGCCAGCAAACCGGCGCCCGCCAGCGCCGCGACGCCGGTCCACTTGACCATGCTCATGTCGTCAGCTCCCGTATCGGCGCGGCCCATTGCCGCGGCGATTATTGCAGACCGATGCTGAACTGCGCGGCACGCCGCCGCGGACGCGCCTTCCCGCCGGACTCCGGCCGTGCGCGCGCGGCCCCCGCGATGCCGCGGACGCATCCTTGCCGGCAAATCCGCGACGCGGATCCGTTTGGACGTCCAGCCGTCCACTTGCGGAACACCGGACAACCGGCATACGCTGCAGTCGCGGCCTCGCGGTTGCAGCTCGTTCGGGATGCAGCGCGATGGCCGCAACATCCGAAACTGCCGTCAGGAGGTCGCTTATGTCGTCCGCAAGCCTGGCCGTCGCTCAGCATGCCCACCCCGACCCGACGCGTATCGTCGCCATCAGCGCCGCGATCGCGCTCAATCTCGCCGTGATCGTGATCGCCACGCGACCGATCGCCTCGGCGTGGCACTTCAAGGTCGAGCCGCCCAGCCCGGTCCAATGGCTGCGATTGATCGAGCCGCCGGCGGTGTCGCCGCCGCCGCCGCCGATCGTGCTGAAACCCCTGCCGCGCCCGCCGGCCCTGCCTCAGGTCCGCCCGCGGCCGGCCCCGCCAACCGCGCCGCCGGCGGTACCGATCGCGACCGGGCGCATCGCCATGCCGATCAACCGTCTGCCGACGCTGGCGCCGACCGATGCCATGCCGCATGCGGCCGCGCCGCCGGCCCCGGTCGAGGCTAACCTGGCCTACCGTTCGGCACCGCTGCGCTTCCCGCTCGCGGCCATGCGCCGGCGCATGCACGGCACCGTGCTGCTGCGCGTGCTGGTGGATGCCGGCGGCAGGCCGATCGAGGTGGTGGTGGAGCGCGGCAGCGGTTATCCCCTGCTCGACCGCAGCGCGCGCGAACAGGTGCTGGCATCGTGGCGTTTCCAGCCGGCGCAGATCCACGGGCAGCCGGTTCGTGCGTGGGCGCGGGTGCCGATACGTTTCGATCTGCACGCGCAGTAGCGACGCCGCAAGCGGCCCATCGGACGCTGGCCGGCCGGGTCTGCGGGACCCGGCCGGCTCACGCGGAATTAACCATGCGCCTGCTCCACTGGCGATCGCGCATCCGGCCGTCGTGGCCCGGGGTACGGCACGGCCCGCACTTCACGCCGACGGCGGCGATCTGGCACAGTAACTTGCCTGCGCGCCGGCCGGACCGGTCGGGCGCCGGATTGCGCACTCGCACGAACCGCCATCGTTGATCGTCTGCACGGCCGGGCCACACGACACCATCACGCGTTCGAGGAGCTCCATGTTTCAACGGGTCGCCATCATCGGCGGTGGCGCCGCAGCCGCCACTTTGCTCAGCGAACTGCTGGGACGCCGGCCGCCGCGAATGCTGCATCTGGACTGGTATACCGGTGGCGGCGCGCTGGGTCGCGGGGTCGCCTACGGCACCCGGTCGCCACGCCACCTGCTCAACGTGCGCGCCGCCTCGATGAGCATGTTCGCCGGCAAGCCGCGTGGCTTCCTGGATTTCGTCCAGCGCGACGACCCGTCCATCGCCGGCACCGATTTCCTGCCCCGCTTCCGCTACGGCGATTACCTGGAGGCCGAAGTGGCGCACGCGCTGCAGCAGGGCGCCCTGCATGGCCACGACGTGCACGTCATTCCGCTGGCGGTCGACGCGCTGGTGCCCGAGCGGGACAAGGTCACCGTGATCTGCGGCGAAAGAGCCCGTGGCGCCGGCGCGGCCGTGCTGGCGCTGGGTGCGCTGCCGCCGCAGCCGCTGGGCGGCGTCAGCGCCGATGCCCTGGCCAGCGAACGCTACGTGGTCGACCCGTGGCCCCTGCTGGCCGGCGCCGGCGCCGATCCAGCGCCGCGCAAGGTGGTGCTGATCGGACTCGGACTGACCGCGGTCGACGTGCTGCTGGAGCTCTCGGCGCAATGGCCACGGGCCGAGTTCACCGCGATCTCGCACCACGGCCGGCTGCCCGAGGCGCACCCGAACACGGCTGCCGCCCCTTACGGCGACAACGCCGCGCTGGTCGAATCGATGCGCGAGGCGCCCGACATCCGCCGCTGGCTCAGTCTGGTGCGCGAGGCGGCCCGGCAAGGTGCCGACTGGCGCACCGTCGTCGACAGCCTGCGGCCGCACACGCCCGGGCTGTGGAACGAGCTGCCGCTCCCGCAGCGCGCACGCTTCATGCGCCACCTGCGCTGGGCCTGGGAGCGCGCCAGGCACCGCATGTCGCCAGCGGTATGCAGGACGATCGCCGCGCTCGAGCAGACCGGCCGGCTGCAACGCAGGCGCGGACATGTGCAGGCGGTGGATCTCGCCGGCGATGCGCTGCAGCTGACGCTGACACGCGCAGGCGCCCTGCAGACCATGCGTGCCGACCTGGTGATCCAGGCCACCGGCCTGAACCTCGACGTCAACCGGACCGATCACCCGCTGATGCGCCAGCTGGTCACCAACGCGCATGTCACGCCGGACCCGCTCGGCCTGGGCGTGCAGGCCGACGGCGACGGCCGGCTGCGGCACGACGACCAGCACTGGCCGAACCTGTTCGCCATCGGCAGCCTGCTGCGCGGCAGCCGCTGGGAATCCATCGCGATGCCCGAAATCAGCCAGCAGGCACGCGCCCTGGCCGATCGATTGCTGGCCGACTGAGCGGAGCATCGACCCATGCTGTTCAGCCTGCTCGCCGTGTTCGCCCTGCTGCTGCACGTCGTGGGCATGTTCACCGCGATGCACGCCGTGATGCATACGCGCACCCCGCAGGGCGCCATCGGCTGGGCCCTGGGGCTGGTGCTGCTGCCGTACCTCACGCTGGTGCCATACCTGTACCTCGGCGCCAGCCGCTTCCGCGGCAAATGGAGCGCGCACCGGGCCCGCGTGCCGCAACCCGCGCCGCCGCCGGATACCGCCCATCCGGTGTGCGCGCGCTACGCCGCGATCGCGGCGATGCTGGGGCACGACTTCCGCGGCGGCCACCGGCTGCGCCTGCTGATCGACGGGGCGGCCGCGTTCGAAGCCATGTTCGCCGCCATGGCGGCAGCCCGGCAGAGCCTGCTGGTGCAGTTCTTCGTGATCCACGACGACCGCCTCGGCCGCCGCCTGCAGCAGCTGCTGCTGGAACGGGCGGCGGCAGGCGTGGCGGTCCACGTGCTGTTCGACAGTGTCGGCAGCCACGCCCTGCCGCGGCATTACGTGGACACCCTGCGCGCCGGCGGGGTGGCGATCCATCCGTTCGCGACCCATCGCTGGCGCAACCGCTTCCAGCTCAATTTCCGCAACCACCGCAAGATCGTGGTGGTGGACGGCAGTTGCGGGTTCATCGGCGGACTCAACGTCGGCGACGAGTACCTGGGACTGAAGCCGCCGCTGGCGCCCTGGCGCGACACCCAGCTGGAACTGCGCGGCCCGGCGGTGGCCGACCTGCGGCAACTGTTTTCCGACGACTGGCAATGGATCACCGGCGCGCCGCTGCCTGCGCTGGCGCCGGCCCCCTGCGACGGCGACACCGACGTGCTGCTGGTCGCCAGCGGGCCGGCCGATCGGCAGGAAACCGGCTCGCTGTTTTTCACCGCCGCGATCAACGCGGCGCGCGAACGGCTGTGGCTGAGCACGCCCTATTTCGTGCCCGATCAGGCCGTGCTGAACGCGCTGCAACTGGCGGTGCTGCGCGGCGTCGACGTGCGCGTGCTGATCCCGGCGCGACCGGACCACCGCACCGTGTTTCTCGCCTCCACGCTGCACGCCCACCATGCGCTGCGAGCCGGCATCCGCGTGTTCCGCTACCAGCCCGGCTTCCTGCACCAGAAGGCGCTGCTGATCGACCACGACAGCGCGGCGATCGGCAGCATGAACCTGGACAGCCGTTCGTTCCGGCTCAACTTCGAGGTCGGCGCGCTGGTCGTCGACCGCGCCTTTGCCGCCGAGGTGGCCGCGATGCTGGTGGCGGACTTCGCCCGCGCGATTGCCATCGACCAGCGCGAATACCACGACGCGCCGTACCTGCGCCGGGTGGCGATGCACGTGGCGCGGCTGTTCGACCCGCTGCTGTGAGGCCAGCGAACGATTCCCGGCGCCATGCTTGCGGGACGCCCGCTTGCTTCGGAGAGCGCCCCGCCATCATCGCCGGCCCGTCACCGCCGGCCGCGCTGGCCCAGCATCCAGCCCAGATAGATGCCCAGCGCCACGCCGGCGAACTCGCCCAGCACCCGCGTGCCGATGTTCTCCGGATCGTGCACCAGCGCCAGCTTCGCCCGCAGCAGTTGCAGCGACTGCAGCCGCGCGTAGTTGAAATAGAACAGGTCCCACAGGTCGCCGCTGGCGGTCAGCAGCGTCGCCAGCAGGAACGACCAGCCGACCTGCGGGCCCAGGCTCCAGCCCTGGCGGCGGCCCAGCCAGCGGAACACGCCGAACAGCAGCAGGCCCGTCAGCGCGGAAATCAGGCCGGCCTGCAGCGCGCCGGTCCAGCCGTCGCCCATCCATGTCTGGTCGTAGTGCATCGGGTTCCCCTGCCTGCCTCGCCTGTCGTTGCGGCATTATGCACGGCCGCGGCCAGCGGCCAGGCAGCGCGCCAGCAGCCTGTCGGACCTTGGTGGTCGAGGCGGGAATTCGGCTGTGCGAGGACAGACTACGCCGCTGCGCCGGCCCACAGCGGCGCTATGGGCCAGGAAACGGCGGATAGTGGACCGCACAGGCGGATTCGCAGCCCGGCCGACCAAAGTCCGACAGGTTGCTAGACTTCCACCTCGTTCCCGGCATGAACGTCCCGACATGCAACCGATGATTTCGCCCCGTGCCGCCCTGATCGTCGTCGACGTGCAGCCGGACTTCATGCCCGGCGGCCCGCTGGCCTGCCACCAGGGCGACGCGATCTTGCCGGGCATCGACGCGCTGCTGCGCCGCCGGGCGTTCCGCCATGTGGCGGCCACGCAGGACTGGCACCCGCGCGGGCACGCCTCGTTCGCCGACGCGCATCCGGGCCAGGCGCCGTTCGCGCAGATCGCGCTGTACGGCCAGCCGCAGACCCTGTGGCCGGCGCACTGCGTGCAGGGCACGCCGGGCGCGGCGCTGCATCCGGCGATCGACTGGTCGCCGCTGGACCTGATCCTGCGCAAGGGCAGCGATGCGCGCGTGGACTCCTACAGCGGCTTCCGCGAAAACTTCGGGCCAGCCGGCGACCGCGCCGATACCGGACTCGCCGGCTGGCTGCGCGGACGCGGCGTGGACGAGGTCTTCGTGTGCGGGCTGGCGCGCGACGTGTGCGTGCTGTGGACCGCGCAGGACGCCGCCGCGCTGGGCTTTCGCACCCACCTGCTGTGGGATCTCAGTCGCCCGGTGACGCCGACCGGCGACGCACCCACCCGCGCGGCGCTGGACGCCGGCGGGATCGGCATCGCCGACAGCGCGGCGCTGCCCGGCTGGCGGTGACCGGCGGCTCGCCGTTCCGCTCAGACGTCGTTCTCGCCGGTGGCCGCCACCAGCAATCCGCCGTCGGCATCGAACTCCACCCGCACGGTGATCGGCCGGCAGCACACCTGGCAGTCCTCGATGTAGCGTTCGGGAGCGGCGGATTCATCGACCAGGATCTCGATCGACTCGCCGCAATACGGACAATCGATGCTGACGGGCGTGGGCATGGCGCTGTCTCCGCTGACCGGGGCACGCGACGATGATGCGCCGCGCCCGCGGCAGCGTCATCCTTCCACGCCGACCCAGTGCTGCGGCGACTGGATCCGGAACAGCCCGGCGTTGCGCGTGCGCCGGTCCAGTTTCAGCAGCGCCTTGTCCTTGCTGAGCAACCAGCTCGCCCGCGCCGCCAGCGCCAGCTGCAGGAATTTCTGGTCGTCCGGATCGGCGCAGCGCGGCAGGCGCGCGTCATCGGACGCGGCGAGTTCCCCCGGTGGCAGAAGACGGGTCAGCGCATCGAACGCGGCCTCGATCGACGGCCGCAGCGCGTCATCGACCGGCAACCGCGGGTAGCGCAGCACCGCGCGCCACTCCGCGCGGCAGTCCTCGCGCGTCACCGCCTGCACCGCTCCGCGGCGCAGCGCCGCCAGCAGGTGCGCGCAGCGCGGTTCGCGGAACACGAACAGGTCCAGGCACACATTGGTGTCCAGCACGATGCGCGGCACGGGCAGATCGGCACAGTTCATCCGCGCATGATGAAGCAACGCGGCGAGGCTATACACTGCATCCCTTCCGACCGGAGCCGACGACCATGGCCGAGCGCGAGTTCGACAACTACCTTGCCCGCTCCGGCGCCGCGCTCGAAGGCTCGCGCTATACCGCGTACCTCGCGATCACCCCGCGCCGCCACGGATTTCCGGTCTACTTCGCGGTCTGCGAAAACCGCAGCTTCCGCGCCAGGGACGTCGCCGAAGCCGCCGCCGCCCGCGCGCTGGCCGCGATGACGGGCCTGGAGGACGACGGCACGCCGATGTTCCCCGAGGGCCATACCGGCTTCGACGACGAGCCCGCCGGCACGCCCTGAGCGCACCGCGTGCCGCATGCCGCTCAGCTCACTTCGCTGCCCAGGCGCAGGTTGATCTCCAGCGCGGTGGCCAGTTCGCGCAGCGGTTCGCGGTCGCGCGTCAGGGTGATCCAGCCGGCGTAGCTGTCGCCTTCGGTTTCCCACGCCCACAGGGTGTAGCCGGACTCGGCCAGACGGTCGTGGGCGGTCGCGAACAGCGCGGCCGCATCGAGGTCGTCGAAGAATTCGTCGTCGTGCGGATCGCCGTTCCAGTCGATCGCCAGGTTCCAGCGCGAGGTCAGCTCGTCGATCGCCTGCACCAGCGAACGCAGGTCGTGCGCGTCGACGATGAAGCCGGAGCGCCAGTCGATCACCCGGCCGATCACCGCGATCGGCACCACGTGATCGGGATCGACTTCGGCGACCGCCTCGCGGTAATCGGCGAACTGCTGCAGCGCGGTTTCCTCGTCGCCCGGGTTGATCAGCTGCAGCAACCGCCAGACCCGCGCCTCCAGCGAGTCTTCCCCGTCCTCGTCGAAATCGAAGTCGTGGTCCTGATCAAGATCGTCGTCGAAGTCGCTCATGCGTGCATCGCTGATGGCCGGGCCAGAAGCCGGTCGGGCCGTTGGTGGTCGAGGCGGGTAGTCGGCCGACCGGCAACCCGGCAGGCTCCTGGCATGGTGCGCGTGCGGGCCGCGTTTGGAAAGTACCGCCGCGCCGGCGGCCTTCGCGTGCACCGCGCGGCCGGCCCGGCAGTGGGATAATCCCCGCCATCGCCGCTCCCCGGATCGCCATGCACGACGACGCCAGCACCTGGCCCTGCCATCCGATCGCCTTCGTCCGCTCGCCCTATGCGCAGCGCATCGACGCGCCGCATCAGGCCACGGTGGTGCAAGGCACCGCGAGCGGGGATGCGGCCGAAGCGGTCGTCGAGTTCGTGCCCGGCTTTCCCGCGGCGGCGTTTCGCGACCTGGCCGGCTTCGAACGCATCTGGCTGCTGTTCGTGTTCCACCGCAGCGAGGGCTGGAAGGCCGAAGTGCGGCCGCCGCGCGGCGGCGGCAAGCGCAGCGTGCTGGCCACCCGCTCGCCGCATCGCCCCAATCCGATCGGCCTGTCCGCGGTCGAGCTGATCGCCGTCGACGAACACGCGCTGCGCGTGCGCGCGGTGGATCTGCTGGACGGCACGCCGATCCTCGACATCAAGCCGTACGTGCCCTACGCCGATGCGTTCGCGCAGTCCCGCGCGGGCTGGATCGACCGGATCGACGCCGCGCAGGGCCACCGCTCCGCACCCGGCCCGCGCCGACCCCGCAAGGCGCCCGGCGGTTGAGGCGATCAACCGTCGCCGTGGCTATCGATCCGGCCCATAAACAGATTCATGATTTTCGCCTGTCAGGTATCTTGCTGGCAAAGCAAAAAAGCAGGGGCGTCAAAGCATGCGCTTGAGGAGGAGAGAAGACCGGTACGCGACCGCAAGCGAAGCGGCCAGTCGCCTGACCTGTCTGGTTCTGATGAACCTGCTATGGGTGGTCGCTGCCCCGCTTTGCGCACAGTCGACGCCCGAAGTGGTGCGTATCACGATCCATGCCTACTGGGCCGGCTACAGCCCCTACACACCGCGGAAAACAGACCTCATCGTCGAGCGCCAAGGCCATGGCTATCGCCTGACGGGCATCCGCAGTGGCAGGAAGTTCGGGAAGCCCGAGCCCCTCAAGACACTGCCTCCACAAGACCTATCGGCAGACCAGATTGCGCAACTCGTGGCTGCATTGCGAGCGCCACCGGAGACCCGGGTCGACCTCAAGGCGATCGGGGTGACCGGGCCGCAGGCGCAACAGTCCATCGATCGGGCGTGGGTACAGCTGAAGATGGCGAAGTTGCCGCTGCCGATTCGCACCAAGGCGGATGCTTTTCGCGATTCATTGAGAAATCCTGCTGCGCTTGCTGAGGTCATTACGCGTGGGTTCGCTGCCTATCACTCGGACGATTACCCGTATGTCGCGGTGAAGGTCGAGTTGTCGGACGGATCGGCACTGTCGGTCTTCAGCAGCTCGCAGCAGTACCTCATGCTCCCCTGGAAGAATGCCCTCGGCCAGGCGAGCTATGACGCCGACATACCCCATGCCGT
>JAGWMU010000100.1 GCA_028873095.1 Pseudomonadota bacterium
CCGATGATCGGCACCTCGTCCACGCTCATCGGCCGCCAGCCCCACCACTCCTCGAGCAGTTCGGGGCCTTCCGGCTCGCGCAGGCCCTCCGCCGCGCCGCGCCGCAGGGCCTCGAGCCGGGTCCGGTTGAGGCCTTCGGCGTAACCGGAAAACTCCATCGTGCTGCCCAGCCGGTAACCGCTGTTCCAGGTGGTGACGCAAACCGACGCCTCGCGCAGCACCAGCGCATGGCGCGGCGCCAGCGCGGGCCGGCTGTAGCTCAGCGAATAGCCCTTGCCCGGCTGCATCGGCAGGCGCAGGCCCAGTTGCCTGCCCAGCAGCGGCGACCAGGCACCGAGCGCCAGCAGCACGCGATCGCCGCTGAACGTGCCGCGGCTGCTGCGTACCTGCGCAATGCGGCCCTGCCCGGTGGTGAAACCCTCCACCTTCGCCTGCGTCTCGATCACCCCGCCGAGTTCGACCACGCGCCGCCCCAGCTCGGCCACGTAGCGATCCGGCCGCAGCTGCGCGTCGCCGGGATGCATCAGGCCGCCGACCACGCCCGGCTTCAGCGCCGGCTCCATCGCCTGCAGCTGGTCGCCGCGCAGGCGCTCCACCTCGATGCCCAGGCGATCGAGCACGCCGATGTGCTCGTGCTCGTCGGCCGCCTGCAGCTTCGCCGTGCGGTAGACGTACAGCAGACCCTCTTCGGCGAACTCGCAATCGAGTCCGTCGTCGCGCATCAGATCGCACAGCAACCGGCGCGAGCGCTGCAGGATCGCCGAACGAGCGGTCGCCGCGCTGGCGAAATCGCGCCAATTGCCGTGCCGCGCGAAGCCCAGCAGCCAGCGCAGCCGCGGCCCGTCGAAGCGCGGGTTGATATACAGCGGCGCATCGCTGCGCAGCATCGCGCGCAGCGCCACGCCCATCATGCCCGGCTTGGCCAGCGGTGCGGCGTGGCTGGGCGTGATGGTGCCGCAGTTGCCGTGCGAGCTGCCGCAACCGGGCGTGCCCTGCTCCAGCACCCGCACGCTGGCTCCGGCCTTGCGCAGGTAGAGCGCGCACGCCAGGCCGACCACGCCGCCACCGAGGATCAAGACGTCACTATGCGAAGTATCCATTGCTGCAAGATTAGCACCCGGCATCGGCGTGCAAGGCGCGCGACATTCAGTTTTTATGCGTTGACAGTGCCGTGCCCGCGTTCCATCCTGTGCGCATTCCGAGGGGTGCCCCGCAAGGGGCTGAGATAGCGCAAGCTGACCCTTGAACCTGATCCGGGTCATGCCGGCGGAGGAACGGGAATCAAGGACGGCCGCGCGTGTTCGAAGCGGACGTCCGCCCCTACATCGTCAATCCCCGGATCTCCTGTTTGTTCGCCTGGAGGAGATCCATGAACAGCCCTGCCCACCCCGGCCCCGGCGGCCACCAAGCCGGAACCGCGCCGAACGCCGTCACCAGCGGGCCGATCGCCGGCTCGCGCAAGGTCTATGCCGCGCCGGCATCGCACCCTTCGCTGCGCGTGCCTTTTCGCGAAATCGCGGTCAGCGACCCGCAGCAGCCGACGGTCCGCGTGTACGACCCGTCGGGCCCCTATACCGAGACCGATGCCCGCATCGACCTGGAAGCCGGCCTGCCGAGCGTGCGCGAAAGCTGGATCGCAGCCCGCGGTTTCCCGACCGTCGCCGGGCGCGCGGTGCAGCCCGAGGACAACGGCGGCGTCGGCCCCGATCGGCTGGTGGCGCCCTGCCCCGCGCGGCGGACCCTGCGCGCCGGCCAGCCGGGCGCGCTGGTCACCCAGTTCGAGTTCGCCCGCGCCGGGATCGTCACCGAGGAGATGATCTACGTCGCCCATCGCGAGAACCTCGCGCGCGAGCAGGCGCTGGGCCCGGCATCGGCGCGGCTCGCCGACGGCGAGGCGTTCGGCGCGGCGATCCCCGCGTTCGTCACGCCCGAATTCGTGCGCCAGGAAGTGGCCCTCGGGCGCGCCATCATCCCGGCGAACATCAACCACGGCGAGCTCGAGCCGATGGCGATCGGGCGCAATTTCCTGGTCAAGATCAACGCCAACATCGGCAATTCGGCGATCTCCTCCGGCGTCGCCGAGGAAGTGGAAAAGCTGGTCTGGGCGATCCGCTGGGGCGCCGACACGATCATGGACCTGTCCACCGGACGCAACATCCACAACATCCGCTCCTGGATCATCCGCAACTCGCCGGTCCCGGTCGGCACCGTGCCGATCTACCAGGCGCTGGAAAAAGTCGGCGGCGACCCGGTCAAGCTCGGCTGGGAGGTGTTCCGCGACACCCTGATCGAGCAGGCCGAGCAGGGCGTGGACTATTTCACCATCCACGCCGGCGTGCGCCTGCACCACGTGCCGCTGACCGCCAGCCGGGTCACCGGCATCGTCTCGCGCGGCGGCTCGATCATGGCGCGCTGGTGCCTGGCCCACCACCGGGAGAGCTTTCTCTACGAACGCTTCGAGGAGATCTGCGAGATCATGCGCCGCTACGACGTCGCCTTCTCGCTGGGTGACGGGCTGCGCCCGGGCTCGATCGCCGATGCCAACGACGCCGCCCAGTTCGCCGAACTGGAGACGCTGGGCGAGCTGACCAAGATCGCCTGGGACAAGGGTTGCCAGGTGATGATCGAAGGGCCGGGCCATGTCCCGATGCACAAGATCAAGGTCAACATGGACAAGCAGCTCGCGCTCTGCGGCGAGGCGCCGTTCTACACGCTGGGGCCGCTGACCACCGACATCGCGCCCGGCTACGACCACATCACCTCCGGCATCGGCGCGGCGATGATCGGCTGGTACGGTACCGCCATGCTCTGCTACGTCACGCCGAAGGAGCATCTGGGCCTGCCCGACCGCAACGACGTCAAGACCGGCGTGATCACCTACAAGATCGCCGCGCATGCCGCCGACCTCGCCAAGGGCCATCCGGCCGCGCAGGTCCGCGACGACGCGCTGTCGCGCGCGCGCTTCGAGTTCCGCTGGGAGGACCAGTTCAACCTCTCGCTCGATCCCGACACCGCCCGCGCCTACCACGACGCCACCTTGCCGAAGGACGCGCACAAGGTGGCGCATTTCTGCTCCATGTGCGGCCCCAAGTTCTGCTCGATGCAGATCACCCAGGACCTGCGCAAGGAAGTGCGCGCGATGGAGGCCGAGCAGCTGGCCGGGATGGAGGCGAAGTCGCGCGAATTCCTCGACCAGGGCGCCGCGCTTTACGTGCCGGTGCAGGAGTGAGCGCCATGTCCGTCAACCCAGGAGAATTTTCATGCAGATCATCGTGAACGGCGACGCGCGCGACGTCGACGCGGGCACGCTCGCGCAAGCACTCGAGCGGCTCGACTATGCCGCGGCGGTCGTCGCCACGGCCGTCAACGGCCACTTCGTGCCGGCGCTGGCGCGCGCGTCGACCGCACTGTGCGACGGCGACCGGGTCGAAATCGTCGCGCCGATGCAGGGGGGCTGAGCGATGGACTTCTATGGTGTGGAAATCGCCTCACGGCTGCTGCTCGGTACCGGCAAATACCCCTCGCCGGCGATCATGGCCGAGTCGATCACGGCCTCCGGCACCGGTATCGTCACGGTGTCGCTGCGCCGCGAATCCGGCAGCCAGCGCAGCGGCCAGGATTTCTGGTCGGCGGTGCGCGATCTCGGCGTGCGGGTGCTGCCGAATACGGCCGGCTGCTATTCGGTCAAGGAGGCGGTGACCACCGCGCACATGGCGCGCGACATCACCGGCACGCCGTGGATCAAGCTCGAGGTGATCGGCGATCCGCGCACGCTGCAGCCCGACGTGTTCGGCCTGGTCGAGGCGGCCGGCATCCTGGCCGCGGACGGCTTCGAGGTCTTTCCCTACACCACCGAGGATCTGGTGGTCGCCGGGCGGCTGCTGGAGGCCGGCTGCCGCCTGCTGATGCCGTGGGGCGCGCCGATCGGCACCGGCATGGGCCTGAACAACGCCTACGGCCTGCGCACGCTGCGCACGCACTTCCCCGACGTGCCGCTGATCGTCGACGCGGGCATCGGCCTGCCCTCGCATGCGGCCGCCGCGATGGAGCTCGGCTACGACGCCGTGCTGCTGAACACGGCCGTCGGCAAGGCCGGCGATCCGGTGGCCATGGCCGCGGCCTTCGCCAAGGCGGTCGAGGCCGGCCGGGCCGCGTATCTCGCCGGGCCGATGCAGCCGCGCGACATCGCCGCGCCCTCGTCGCCGCAGGCCGGCAAGGCCGCGCTGGGATGACCGCGCTGGCGCCGTTCTACCCGATCGTCGACAGCGCCGACTGGGTGCGGCGCATCGCGGCAGCCGGCGCCCGGCTGATCCAGTTGCGCATCAAGGAGCGCACGTTCGACGAGGTTCGCGGGGAAGTCCGCGAGGCGCTGGCGGCGTGCGCCCGCCACGGCGCGCAGCTGGTCGTCAACGACCACTGGGAAGCCGCGCTGGCCGAAGGCGCCGACTTCATCCACCTCGGCCAGGGCGACCTCGACGGTGCCGACCTCAAGGCGATCCGCGCCAGGGCGGTCCGGCTCGGCGTCAGCACGCACGACCACGCCGAACTCGAGCGCGCGCTCGCGCTCGCGCCGGACTACGTGGCGCTGGGCCCGATCTACCCCACCACGCTGAAGGTGATGCCGTGGGCGCCGCAGGGGCTCGAACGCATCGGCGAATGGAAGCGGCTGATCGGCCCGCGGCCGCTGGTGGCGATCGGCGGCATCACGCTGGAGCGCGCCGGCCTGTGCCTCGCCGCCGGCGCGGATTGCGTGTCGGTGGTCAGCGACGTGGTCAAACACGCCGATCCGCCCGCCCGGGCCCGCGCGTGGATCGACGCCACGGGGGCGGCGGCATGACGACCGACCGCTATGCGCGCCAGATGATGCTGCCGCAGGTCGGCAGCGCCGGCCAGGCGCGGCTGGCGGCCGCCCGCGTGCTGGTGATCGGGGCCGGCGGGCTCGGCTGCCCCGTGCTGCAGTACCTGGCGGGGGCCGGCATCGGCCGCCTCGTCGTGGTCGACCACGACCGCGTCGAGCAGAGCAACCTGCACCGCCAGCCGCTCTACGCGATGGCGGACATCGGCGCGCCGAAGGCGCTGGCGGCACGCGCCGCCCTGCTGCGCTTCAACCCCACGATCGCGGTCGAGGCAGTCGCCGAGCGCCTGACCCCGGCGAATGCCGAACGGCTGGTGGCCGACGCCGACGTGGTGGTCGATGCGGCCGACAGCCTTGCCGTCACCTACATCCTCAGCGACGCCTGCCAGCAGGCCGGCAGGCCGCTGGTCAGCGCCTCGGCGGTCGGCCTCAGCGGCTATGTCGGCGCGTTCTGCGCCGGCGCGCCGAGCTATCGCGCGGTGTTCCCCGAGATGCCGGCACGGGCGGCCAGTTGCGCCAGCGCCGGCGTGCTGGGCAGCACGGTGGCGATCCTCGGCAGCGTGCAGGCGCAGTTCGTGCTGCAGCTGATCCTCGCGCTCGCGCCTTCACCGCTGGGCCGGCTGCTGACGTTCGAGGCCGGGCGGCTCGCCTTCGGCGGTTTCAGCTTCGACGGCGCGCCCGAGCCGGCGCGGGTCTGCGCCCGCTACATCGCCCCCTCGGCGGTGACCGGCGCCGATTTCGTGGTCGACCTGCGCAGCCTCGACGAGGCGCCCGTGTCGCCTTTCGAGGGCGCCCGGCGGCTCACCGTCGACAGCATCGGCACGCTGCTGGCCGACGGCGAAGCGCCGGCCGGCCGCATCGTGCTGTGCTGCCGCAGCGGGCTGCGCGCGTGGCAAGCCGCCCGCCGCCTCGCCGACGGCGGCCTGACCGACCTGGCCCTGGTGGCGCTGGGCGACGACCCGGCATGAGCGGTCCGCATCCGGCGCCGGTGGCGCTGTCCATCGCCGGTTCGGATTCGAGCGGCGGCGCCGGCATCCAGGCCGACCTGAGGGCCTTCGCCGCGCTGGGCGTCCACGGCGCCACCGTGCTGACCGCGGTCACCGCGCAAAACGCCGCCGGGGTCCGCGCCATTCACGTCGTCCCCGCCGAAATCGTGGCGGCGCAGCTCGAGGCGGTGTTCGACGGCCTGGCCGTCCGCGCCGTCAAGCTGGGCATGCTGGCCGAGGCCGCCATCGTCGACGTCGTCGCCGACGGCCTCGGCCGCCAGCGGCCGGCCTTCGTGGTGCTCGATCCGGTGATGCTGGCCACCTCCGGCGCCCGCTTGCTGACCGACGACGGCATCGCCGCCCTGCGCTCGCGGCTGCTGCCGCTGGTCGACTGTCTCACGCCGAACCTGGCCGAGGCCGCGATGCTGCTGGGGACGACACTGGCGAGCGACGAAGCGGCGATGGCCGCGCAGGGCCGCGCGCTGCTCGCGCTGGGACCGCGTGCCGTGCTGATCAAGGGCGGCCACGCCCCGCTGCCCGAGGCGACCGATCTCCTGGTGACCCACGAAGGCGTGCAGCGCTTCGCCAGCCCCTGGGTGGCAAGCCGCGATCTGCGGGGAACCGGCTGCCGGCTCTCGGCCGCGGTGGCGGCCGCGGTCGCCCAGGGCGCCTCCCTTGCCGACGCGGTCGCCCGGGCGAAGGCCTACCTGACCGCGGCGATCGGCGGGGCGGGAGCCCAACCCGGCCGCTGACCGTCTGCCGGTCGGCGCCTCATGGCGCGCCAGCGGCAAGCCCGGGCAGCGCCGCCCGCGGCGGCAGCGACCAGTCGATCGGCGGCTGGCCACGCGCCTGCAGCCACGCATTGGCCGCCGAGAAATGGCCGCAGCCGATGAAACCGCGATGCGCCGACAGCGGCGACGGGTGCACCGAGGTCAGCACGCAGTGACGACGGCCGTCGATCAGCTGCCCCTTGCGCTGGGCGTAGCTGCCCCACAGCAGGAACACCAGCCCTTCGCGCTCGCGGTTGAGCGTTTCGATCGCCAGGTCGGTAAAGCCCTCCCAACCCTTGCCCTGATGCGAACCGGGCTGGCCGGCCTCGACCGTCAGCACGGCGTTGAGCAGCAGCACGCCGCGGTCGGCCCAGGGCGTGAGGCAGCCGTGGTCGGGCGGCGCGATGCCGAGGTCGCGCCGGATCTCCTTGAAGATGTTCGCCAGCGAGGGCGGCGCAGGCACGCCCGGTCGCACCGAGAAACACAGGCCGTGCGCCTGGCCGGGCCCGTGATAGGGGTCCTGGCCCAGGATCACCACCCGCACCGCATCGAACGGGGTATGCCCGAACGCCGCGAAGATCTCCGGGCCGGGCGGGTAGATCCGCTTGCCTTCCTGCTTTTCGGCGCGCAGGAAGGCCCCCAGGGCCTGCATCGGCGGACTCAGCAGGTAGTCGGCCAGACGCGCCTTCCACGACGGCTCCAGCCTGACCTGCCCCGCACTCATGCGTCGCACGCATGCTTGCGCAGATGGCGCGCCACGCGCAGCTGGAACAGCAGCTTGGTGATCAGCAGCTTTTCATCGACCGGCTTCTCGACCAGGTCGTTGGCGCCGGCCTTGATCAGCGCCGCCTGGTTGGCCGGATTCTCGTCGCCGGTCATCACCAGCACCGGCAACTGTCCCTTGCCGTAGCCGAACCCGCCGCGGATCCGCTCCAGCAGGTCGCCACCGGTCAGCTCGCCTTTCAGGCTGACGTCGGTCAGCACCACGTCGGCGCCGACCTTGCCCTGCGCCTTGGCCGTTTCCAGCACGGCCAGCGCATCCTCCACGCTGATCACATGGCGCACGGTGAGGCCGATCTTTTCCAGCATGCGGCGCGTCGCCAGCGCCACCACCCGGCTGTCCTCGACATACAGGACTTCGCCCTCGGCGGTATCTCCCGGCCGCACGTAGCCCCGGATGAACTCGGCCAGGGCGTGGAAACCCAGCGCCTTGTCGAAATAATCGGTGACGTGCTCGCCCAGTGCCCGCCGGTGCAGGCGGTCGTCGACATCGCCGGAGACCACCACGATCGGAATGTAGGCCTGCGGCGCGGACTCCCGGACGAAACGCGCCAGTTCCAGCCCGTCCATGTCGGGCAGGCGCAGCGCGATGGTGATGAAATCGAACACGCCGCTGAACAGCAGCAGCTGCGAGGCAACCCCGCTGTCGCAACCGACCACTTCGACATCGGGCAACTCGGCCTGCAGCACGCGGGTGATCAACTGCCGCACGACCCGGGAACCGTCAACCACCAGTACCCGCGGTGCAGCCGTGGCCAGATGACTGCTGATACTTGAACTCATCGACTGTAGATACCCAGGTAAGCGTGACGATCCCGTGCCGGTGAACCTGCGGCCGCACCCCCGGTGCCCGCCCCAGCCCGGATCATGCCCGCTGTGCGGCCGCAGCGCCTGCGACATGCATCACCGTGTCGGGCAAGCATCGGCTTCACGCGGCCTTGCGCAACTGCCACGCGCTGACCAGCCGCGCGCCCAGCCAGCCGAGCACGGCCGCCGCCAGCGGAACGGCCAGCAACAGCCACGGCGGCAACCCGTTGATCTGCAGCCTGCCATCGTAGGCCCGGCTCAAGCGGGCCACCGGTTCGGCCAGCACCAGCTCGATCAGCACCGCCAGCAGGGTCGCCAGGATGCCGCTGAACAGGCCATACCAGATGCCGGCATACAGATAGGGCCGGCGCACGAACGCCGCACTGGCACCGAGCAGCATCAGCACGCCGATTTCCTCGCTGCGGCCGGCGATGTCCATGCGCACCGTATTGCCGACCACCAGCAGCGCCGCCAGCGACAGCAGGGAGGCCAGCACCAGCGCGGCGCGATTGCCCACGCCGAGCAAGGCATCCAGCCGCCGGCGCCAGTTGCCGCTGTCCTGCACCATGTCGACGCTGTGCATCGCGCGCACGTCGGTGGCCAATTGCTCGATCATGCCGGCGCTCGTGCCCGGGCGCGGCTGCAACTGCAGCACGTAAGGCAGCGGGTTGTCGTCCAGGGTCAGCAGGGCGCCGGAAAAACCCTGCATCCGGGCCAGTTCGTCCATGCCCTGCTGCGGTGTCTTCACGGTCACCTTCGCCACTTCGGGCCGTTCTCCCAGTTGCCTGGCCAGCAGCTGCGCCTGCTGTGCGTTCTGACCCGGCTGCATGAACACGCTGACGGCCTCGCTCTGGCCCAGCGCGTCGCCGAGCTTCTGCACATTGCCCAGCAGCAGATAAAACGCCAGCGGCAAGGCCAGCGCCAGTCCCATCACCGCGACGGTCAGCAGGCTGCCGAGCGGTCGCGAGGCGAGCCGGCGCAGGCTGGCCGCGGCGCTCCAGCCGTGGTGCTCGCGCCAGCTGGCCAACCGCCGGCCGCGGCCGTGCCCGTTGCGCAGCGTCGCTTCGGACGCCGCCATCGGGTTGCCCTCCGGCGGCATGCTCACAACACCTCCTGCGCGGACAGATCGGCCACCAACCGCCCGTGGTCGAGCACGATCACGCGCCGCTTCATGCGCTTGATCAGCGGCAGGTCGTGGCTGGCGATCAGCACGGTGGTGCCGATCTGCTTGAATTCGTCGAACAGCCCCATGATCTCCAGCGCCAGCTGCGGGTCGAGGTTGCCGGTCGGTTCGTCGGCAATCAGCAGGCTCGGTCGCGCCACGATCGCGCGGGCGATGCCCACGCGCTGCTGTTCGCCGGTGGACAGGGTCGCCGGCAGCTGGCGCTCACATTCGAGCAGGCCGACCTTCTCCAGCGCCGCGCGCACCCGTCGGGCGCGCTCGGCGCGGGCGGTGCCGCAGATCACCAGCGGCAACTCGACATTCGCGAACACCGTCCGCTCCATCAGCAGGCGATGGTCCTGGAACACCATGCCGATCTGCCGGCGCCATTTGGGAATGCCGCCGCGACGCACCTTCCCGAGATCCCTGCCGTCCAGCGCGATCACCCCGTGCGAAGGCCGTTCGATCAGTCCGAGCAATTTGAGCAGGGTGCTCTTGCCGGCGCCCGAATGCCCGGTAACGAAAGCCATCTCGCCGGTCGGCACCTCGAAGGACAGCTGCGAGAGCGCCTCGTGGCCGCCCTCGTAGCGTTTGCTGACTTGATCGAACTGGATCACCGAGCGTCCCCACACCTTCGCGCCGTCGCATCGAACGCAAGGATAAGGGAAGCCGGCGCCAAGTGTGGACTTTCGCTCAGCGGCCGGTGAACAGCCGGGTCAGTCGACGGAACAGGCTGGGCTTGTTCGGATGGGCGTGGTCGCGGGCGTTGCCGGAGACCACTTCGACCTGTCGCGATGGCCGGCTGGCGATGCCGCTGGATTCCGCGGCATTGCGTTCGCGCGCCGGGCGACGCTCGCCGCGGGACGCGCGGTTGCCCTCGCCGGTGTGGACGGCATTCTGGCCGTTCGCCTCCGGTGCGCCGGCGACGACGCCGTCGCGATGGCGATTGCGGCCGCCGCGGCGGCGGCGCGGCTTGCGCGCACCCTCGCCGTCGACGTTGCCGGCCGCGTCCCGGACCACGCCGGCCGGATCGGCGACCGGCGCCGCGGAAACGGCGGCGATGGCGTCGCTCCGCTCGGCCCTGCCGGCGGCGGCCGGCGGCTTGCGCTCGCGCGGCGGTCGCGAACCGCTGCGGGAATTGCCGCCATGGCGCTCGCCGTCACGGCCGCCGGCGCCGCGCGAACGGCGCGGCGCCTCGCCCGGACGCGGCGGCACGAAATCGCCGAACGCGGCGCTGTCGGCCGCGGCATTCGCCGCGAACTCGGCGTCGATCGCGCGCGGCTTGGGCATGACCAGCAGATCCGGATCCATGCTGGCCACCGGGATGCTCTGGCCGATGA
>JAGWMU010000101.1 GCA_028873095.1 Pseudomonadota bacterium
TCGGACGGGATCTGGTCCGGGATCGGCCACAGGTTCGAGGACGGCATGCTCATGTATTCGGCGAATGCGCCGTTGCGGTTCACGCCGATGCCCACGGTGTTCGGGCACAGGTGCTGGCGGCCGGCGCGGCAGTTGCGGCAATGCCCGCAGACGATGTGGCCTTCGGCCGAGACGCGGTCGCCGATCTGGTAGCCGGTCACGCCCGGGCCGATCTCGACGATGCGGCCGACGAACTCGTGGCCGATGGTGAGGCCGGGCTCGATCGTGCGCTGGCTCCATTCGTCCCACTTGTAGATGTGCAGATCGGTGCCGCAGATGGCGGTCTTCTCCATCTTGATCAGCACTTCGTTCGGGCCGACCTCCGGCAGCGGCACCTGTTCCATCCAGATGCCCTGCTCGGGCTTGCGCTTGACCAGGGCTTTCATCGTCTGCGGCATGGGGCATCCATCGGTGGCCCGCGACACGGGCGGGCAGGCGCCGATTATAGAGCGCCGCCGTCACCGCCTGCTCGCGCGGATGCCAAGGTTGCCGCGATGGCGCATCGGTCCCGCGGCGCGCTTCGCCGGCCGGCCATCCGCCCTCGGGCGCCGGCGACAGCAGCGGTGCGTCGGCACGCGTTTCGGCAGCCTTGCCGGTGTCGGACAAGCCGGTCTTGCATCCCCGTCCATCTCCCTGTAAACCGCATTCATTCCGGTGCCGGCGGTGGCCGGAAGGGGCGGTCGCCGTTGCCGTCGGGCGACCGGTCGTCTCGCGTTGGACCCGGGAGGCTTGCGATGAAGGCCCGCGATAAGTGTTGTGTGCCGGAAGACGTTTGCGACAACCGCCGCCGAACCCTGTTGAAGTCGGCTACCGGCGTCGCGGCGATGGGGCTCGCCGGCGGTCTGGCGCTGGGCATGCCGGGTTTGTCGTTCGCCGCCGCGCTGGGCAAGCTGGAGCGCGACAGGCTCACGCCCGATCAGATCATCGAAGAGTTCAAGCGGGGCAATCAGCGGTTCCGCAGCGGCAACATGCACCCGCACGATTACCTGGCGCAGAAGCGGGCCAGCGCGGCCGGCCAGTACCCGGCCGCCGCCATCCTCAGTTGCATCGACTCGCGTGCGCCCGCCGAGATCATCCTGGATTCCGGCATCGGCTACACGTTCAATGCGCGTGTCGCAGGCAATATCGTCAATGACGATCTGCTGGGCAGCCTGGAGTTCGCCTGCGCGGCCGCCGGAGCCAAGCTTGTCGTCGTGATGGGACATACGGCATGCGGTGCGATAAAGGGCGCGATCGACGGTGTCCGGCTGGGCAACCTCACCGGGCTGCTCGACAAGATCAGGCCGGCGGTGGCCGCCACCCCCTGCACCGGCGAACGCACCGGCAGGAACGCCGCCTTTGTCGACGCGGTCGCCAGGACCAACGTCAGGCTCACCATCGAGGAGATACGTCGCCGCAGCGAGATCCTGGCCGGCCTGGAGAAGGCCGGCAAGATCAAGGTCGTGGGATCGATGTACCAGCTGGTTGGCGGGCGGGTCGATTTCTTCAGCTGAGCCGGCGCGCCGTGCGGCCAATGCCCCGGGTTTTCCGCGCGTCCGTGCTCGAGCCGGCCGGCCGCTGCGGATAGACTGGCGCGCATGCCACTGGACCAGCGCCCGCTCGCCATCTTCCTGATGGGCCCCACCGCCTCGGGCAAGACCGCGCTGGCGTGCGCGTTGAGCGAGCGGTTTCCGCTGGACCTGATCAGCGTCGATTCGGCGCTGGTCTACCGGGGCATGGACATCGGCACGGCGAAACCCGACGCGGCGACGCTGGCGCGCCATCCGCATGCGCTGGTCGACATCCGCGATCCGGCGGCGGCCTATTCCGCGGCGGATTTCCGCGCCGACGCGCTGGTGGCGATGCAGCGGATCGGCGCGCAGGGCAGGGTGCCGCTGCTGGTCGGCGGCACCGGGCTGTATTTTCGCGCCCTGCAGCAGGGGCTATCCGACCTGCCCGAGGCGGTGCCGGCACTGCGTGCGCGGCTGGCCGGCGAGGCGGCGCAGCTCGGCTGGCCCGCGATGCATGCGCGGCTGGCAGGGCTGGACCCGTTGGCCGCGTCGCGCATCGGCTGCCATGACGCCCAGCGCCTGCAGCGCGCGCTGGAGGTCATCGAACTGACCGGCCGGCCGCTGTCCGAACAGCAGCGCGGCAGCCGCACCCGGTTCCCGTGGCGCGTGCTCAAGCTGGCGCTGCTGCCGGCCGATCGCGGCGAGCTGCATGCGCGCATCGCGCGGCGCTTCGACGCAATGCTGGCGGCGGGGTTTCTCGACGAGGTGCGCGCGCTGCGCAGCCGCGGCGACCTGCACGCGCAGCTGCCGGCGATGCGGGCGGTCGGCTACCGCCAGGCGTGGGAGCATCTGGACGGGCTGACCGACCCTGCCGGGTTCCGCGACCGCGGCATCTTCGCCACGCGCCAGCTGGCCAAGCGGCAGATCACCTGGCTGCGCAGCGACTTCGGCGCCCGCCAGCTCGATCCGGACCGTCCCCGCGCGGCCGAGCGGGCGGCCGATGCGCTGCAGCTGTTCCTGGGCGCCGGCAGCCCGGGCGATTCCCGGGCCGGCTGACCGGCCGATCCCGGCGCATTCGCGGGCGCTGCCTGCCGCCGCTGCACGGTCCGCAGGCTCCCGCTGCGCAAAATCTCCTTTCATCATGCATTTGAAAGCAGTTAACATCCTGAACATGTTGGGCCGAGGCGCCGTTGGCGTTTTTTACTCCGGCCTGTCCGTGGCGAGGGGAGAACAAGAAATGTCCAAGGGACAATCGTTGCAGGATCCGTTTCTGAACGCGTTGCGGCGTGAGCGCGTGCCGGTGGCCATCTATCTGGTCAACGGCATCAAGTTGCAGGGCACGGTCGAATCGTTCGACCAGTTCGTCGTGCTGCTGCGCAACCAGGTGAGCCAGATGGTCTACAAGCATGCCATCTCCACCGTGGTGCCCAGCCGCAATGTGCGCATCACCAATGGCCACGAGGACCATGACGAACACGACGGTCATGCCGACGCGGCAGCTGCCTCCAGTGAAGCCAGCGCGTGAATGAAGCGAATACTTGAATGACAGGGACTGCGCCCGCATGACGTGGGCGTTGCTCCCGACAGGCCATAGCCAGCAGTGTTCGACAGACAGAAGAAAGGCGACCGCGCCGTGCTGGTGCTGCCGCATTCCCGTGGGGAAGGCGATGCCGCGCGCCGCGCCGCGGAGTTCGCCGAGCTGGTCGTGTCCGCCGGCGCCGAGGTGCTGGGCACCGTCGCGGCGCGCGTCGAGGATCCCAATCCGCGTTACTACATCGGCAGCGGCAAGGCCGACGAAGTCGCCGAGGCGGTGCGTGCGCTGGACGCCGACGTGGTGCTGGTCGACCACTTGCTGACCCCGGTGCAGGAGCGCAATCTCGAAAAGCTGCTGAACGTGCGCGTGGTCGACCGGGCCGGGCTGATCCTGGACATCTTCGCCCAGCGCGCGCGCTCGCACGAAGGCAAGCTGGAAGTGGAGCTGGCCCAGCTCAAGCACCTGGCCACCCGGCTGGTGCGCGGCTGGACCCATCTGGACACCCAGCGCGGCGGCGCCATCGGCAACCGCGGCCCGGGCGAGACCCAGCTGGAAACCGACCGCCGGCTGCTCGGCGAACGCGTGAAGATGCTCACCAGGCGCCTGCAGAAAGTGCAGACCCAGCGCGGTCAGCAGCGTCGCTCGCGATTGCGCAACACGGTGCCGCGGGTGGCCCTGGTCGGCTACACCAACGCCGGCAAATCGACCCTGTTCAATGCGCTGACCAGCGGCGGGGTGTATGTCGCCGACCAGCTGTTCGCCACGCTCGACCCGACCGTGCGCAAGCTGGAGGACCTCAGCTGCGGCCCGGCCGTGCTGGCCGACACCGTGGGCTTCATCCGCGAGCTGCCGCACGATCTGGTGGCCGCGTTCCGCGCCACCCTGGCCGAAGCGCGCGATGCCGACCTGCTGCTGCATGTCAGCGATGCGGCCGACGACGAGCGCGAACGCCTGCACGGCATCGTCGACAACGTGCTGGAGGAGATCGACGCCGGCGACGTGCCGCAACTGCACGTGATGAACAAGATCGATCTGATCGAGGCCGGTCCGTCCCGGGCCGATGCCCCTGCCGCGCATGCCGCGCCGCGCATCGACCGCGACGCCGACGGCAGGCCGGTGCGGGTCTGGCTGTCGGCCGCCACCGGGGCCGGCCTGGACCTGCTGCGCCAGGCCCTGGGCGAGCTGCTCGGCGGCGAGCGGCTGCAGGGCGCACTGCAATTGCCGCTGTCCGCCGGCCGGCTGCATGCCCGGCTCAGGGCCGCCGGTGCGATCTGCGGCGAGACGGTGGATGAACACGGCTGGCAATTGCGGATCGATGCGCCGCGCAGCGTGATCGCGCCGCTCAGCGGCGGCGACGCCACCGAGATGCAGCTGTTGCGCGGACTGCTGGCCCCGGCGGAACAGACCGGTTGAACAGCGGAACATTCCATCCGGCTCTGTTAGAATGCACGGCGTTTGTGCGCTCGCCCTCGACCGGCGTGGCGCGCCGCTTCGGCCACTGCGGCCCCACCCGATGCGTTGTCCCGTTCAGTGCGTGTTCCGGCCCCGGTTGCCGGCCTCCCCGCCGCCCCAAGGAGACTGACTATGGCTTGGAATGAACCCGGCAAGGGACCGAACGATCCCTGGAGCAAGAATCGCCAGTCCGGCAAATCGCCGCTGGACGACCTGCTCAGGAAGCTGCGCACCCGCATGGGCAAGACCGGCCAGGGCGCCGGCGGCATCCTTACCGCCGTGTTGGTGTTGCTGGTGGTCGGAATGCTGTTCAGCAGCTATACCATCATCAATGCCCGGCAGGTCGGCGTGGTACTGCGCTTCGGCCAGTATTCGCGGACCCTGGGCCCGGGCTTCCACTTCAAGCTGCCGCAACCGATCGAGTCGGTCAGGAAGGTCGAGGCCACCCGGGTACGCTCGGTCAACGACACCGTCAGCATGCTGACCCGCGACGAAAACATCATCACCGTCGATTTCACCGTGCAGTACCAGGTGGACGATTCGCGCAAATACCTGTTCTCGCTGAACGATCCGGACGGCACCATCCAGGCGGCCGCCGAGGCCGCGGTGCGCGGGGTGATCGGCAGCAGCGACATGGACCAGATCCTCTCCGCGGCCGGCGCCAACCTGGTCAACGAGGCGCAGCGGGTGCTGCAGAAAACCATGGACGGCTACGATGCCGGCCTGCGGGTGACCGAGGTCAGTTTCCAGAACGTGTCGCCGCCGAAAGAGGTGAAGGACGCGTTCGACGACGTCAACAAGGCCCGCGAGGACAAGCAGAGCATCGAGAACGCGGCCCTGGCGTATGCCAACAAGGTGGTGCCGGTGGCGCGCGGCGATGCCGCGCGCATTGCCGCCGAAGCCGCGGGCTACAAGGCCGAGCGGATCGCCCGTGCGCAGGGCGACGCGGCCCGTTTCGGACTGCTGCTGAAACAGTACAAGGCGGCGCCGGAAGTCACCCGCAAGCGCCTGTGGCTGGAGACGATGGAACAGGTGATGGCCGACAACCCCAAGGTGATCGACGGCTCCGGCGGCCGCAACATCATCAATCTGCCGTTCGGCCGTGCGGACCAGCCGCCGGCCAGCGGCACCGACGCCGGCACCGTCAACGCGATCGTGTCGCCAGCCGGCGGCGCCGCCGCCGGCAACAAGGGGGCGCAGCCATGAGCAGGATCGTTACCGCCGTCGTCGTCGCGCTGCTGGTCCTGCTCGGCCTCAACAGCATGTTCGTGGTGAACGAGGGCCAGAGCGCGCTGCTGCTGCAGTTCGGCCGCATCGTCCGCAACGATTACAAGCCGGGCCTGCATTTCAAGATTCCGCTGGTGCAGCAGGACCTGGAATTCGACAACCGCATCCTGTCCCTGGATGCGGCGCCGGAGCGCTATTTCACCTCCGAGAAAAAGAGCGTCAACGTCGATTTCTACGTGAAATGGCGGATCGTCGACAACGCCAGGTACTACCAGGCCACCGGCGGCGATGAGCTGCAGGCGACGCAGCGGCTCACGCCGATCATCAAGGATGCGCTGCGCTTCGAGTTCAACGCGCGCACGCTGCAGGAGCTGATTTCCGGCGGCCGCAAGGACATCACCGAGCGGGTGCGCCAGCAGACCGACGCCTCCACGCGCAAGAACCTGGGCATCGCCGTGGTCGACGTGCGCATCAAGCGCATCGACCTTCCCGACACGGTCAGCGAGTCGGTGTACAAGCGCATGCGTGCCGAACGGCTGCAGCTGGCCAACCAGTTGCGCTATACCGGGCAGGAGGCCGCCGCCAGGATCCAGGCCGACGCCGACCGCCAGGGCCAGGTGCTGCGCGCCGATGCGAACCGCGATGCCGCCACGGTCCGTGGCGAGGGCGACGCGCAGGCGGCGATGATCTATGCGCAGGCCTACGGCCAGGACCCGGAATTCTTCGCGTTCACCCGCAGCCTGGCCGCCTACCGCAAATCGTTCGAGGATGGCAAGAGCGTGATGGTGCTCAAGCCGAACGACCCGTTCCTCCACTACTTCAACGACCCGTCGTCCAAGAAATGATCCGTCCGCGGCCGCGCATGCCTCGGGCCATGCGCGGCTGAAAGTGCGTGAGTGGTCGACGGTCGGTTTCGTCATCCCTGGCACCCGGCGTACCCTTGCCGCGGTGACGGGTGTTTCCCCGGCTCCCGTGCGGAGTCCATGCAGACGCAGACAACGCCCCGCCAGCGGGGCAATACACAGTGAGCGAGTACATCATGGGCAAGTCAGTCGTAATCCTTGGCGCGCAGTGGGGCGACGAAGGCAAGGGCAAGATCGTCGACCTGCTGACCGAGCGGGTCGGCGCGGTGGCGCGCTTCCAGGGCGGCCACAATGCCGGTCACACGCTGGTGATCAAGGGCAAGAAGACCGTGCTGCACCTGATCCCCTCGGGCATCCTGCGCGACGACGCGCTGTGCCTGATCGGCAACGGCGTGGTGCTGTCGCCGGCGGCGCTGATGGAGGAGATCGCCGAGCTGGAAGCGAACGGCGTCGAGGTGCGTTCGCGCGTCAAGATCAGCCCGGCCACGCCGCTGATCATGCCGTACCACATCGCCGTCGACAAGGCGCGCGAGCTCGCCGCCGGCGGCAAGGCGATCGGCACCACCGGCCGCGGCATCGGTCCGGCCTACGAGGACAAGGTCGCCCGCCGCAGCATCCGCGTGGCCGACCTGATGTACCCGCACGAGCTGCCCGAAAAGATCCGGATCGCGGTCGAGTACAACAATTTCATCCTCACCCAGTGGCTCAAGAGCGCGCCGGTCGACTACCAGCAGGTGCTGGACGACGCGCTGGCCTGGGGCGACTACATCCGCCCGATGGTCGACGACGTCGCCACCATCCTGCACGACGTGCGCCGCGACGGCGGCAACATCCTGTACGAGGGCGCGCAGGGCGCGCTGCTGGACATCGACCACGGCACCTATCCGTTCGTCACCTCCAGCAACACCACCATCGGCGGCGCGTTGGCCGGCACCGGCGTGGGCGTGGACGACATCGACTACGTGCTGGGCATCTGCAAGGCCTACGCCACCCGCGTCGGCAGCGGCCCGTTCCCCACCGAATTGAACGACGAGATGGGCGAGCGCCTGCGCAAGGTCGGCAACGAGTTCGGCGCCAGCACCGGCCGCCCGCGCCGCTGCGGCTGGATCGACCTGGTCGCGCTCAAGCGCGCCACCCAGATCAACGGCATCAACGGCCTGGCGATCACCAAGCTCGACGTGCTCGACGGCCTGCCCACCATCAAGGTCTGCATCGCCTACGAATACCGCGGCAAGCGCCGCGAGCTGGCGCCGCTCGACGCCGACGGCTGGGACGAGTGCAAGCCGGTGTACCTGGAGTTCCCGGGCTGGGAGGAATCCACCGCCGGCATCCGCGACTGGAACAAGCTGCCGCCCGCCGCCCGCGCCTACCTGCGCGCGGTCGAGGAACTCTCCGGCTGCCGCCTGGCCCTGGTCGCCACCGGCGCGGATCGCGACGACACCATCGTGCTGGACGACCCGTTCGCGTAGGAGCGCACCCTGTGCGCGAATACTCTTTGCCGGCGCCCGACAAGCCTTTCGCGCATAGGGTGCGCTCCTACGAAGTGCCGGGTGCCGGGTGCGGGGTTGTTCGGGGCGTTCCTACGCCGCCGAATCGATGATCGCCTTCATCGCGTGCTCCACCGCGCGCGCCGCCTCGGCGATCCGCACGTCGTCCGAGATCAGCGACAGCTGGGCGGTCGGCGGCACCATGCCGATATACGTCTGGCCGTGGTCCTCGTAGATCGAGATGCGGCAGGGCAGCGCCATGTTCACCGACATGTCCAGGCCCAGCACCTCGGCCGCCTGGCGCGGGTTGCACACTTCCAGCACCAGGCACTCGTTGGGCAGTTCGAAGCCCTTGTCGGCCAGCGTCTTGCGGAAATCGTAGTAATGCAGCATGCCGAAGCCGTGTCCCTTCACCGAAGCCTGCACGTCCTCGAACGCGCGGTCGACCGATTTCGACGTCTGTTTCTTGTAGAGCATGTGGTTCTCCGGCGGGTTTGGCTGAGCCACCAATGCTACTGCGCAACGCGCATGTTCCGCGCGCTGTTCCGCTGCCAGTCAGCCGGTGCGCGCACGATGGGTGGCGTTTCCCGTGAGGAGCGCGCCATGTCCGACGAAACCCCCAAGAAAACCGCCGACCGCCTGAACGACACGCTGGCGCAACTGAAGGAGATGCGCCACTACGCCCGGAACAACGTGGAGTTGCTGACGGCCGAATGGCTGCTGTTCGACGGCGAGCTGTCGAAGCTGAAGAAGGCCGATGCGATCGCCGGCCTGATGGACAGGCAGAGCCAGTTGCACGATGCCCTGGAGTCGGTGATCGAGGAGCTGGAGGACGTGCGGGCGAAATTGCCGCCCGAACCGGCGGAGTGACGCAGCTCGCAGGCTGTACTGACCCCGGGCCTGATCCGGGGATGCCGTCGCGCCGAACGATTCCTGAAAGATTTCCGGTTCAGGATACGCGCGGTTTTCGCCGTTTCTTTTCAGTCATGCACGAGTTCGTGTCTTTCTGGGGCGTCGCGGAGAGCTGGATTGCCAGCTGCGTGGTCGCTCCCGCCCTCGCCAGCCTGCATGTCGCGCCGACGATCGATTCGCCGGACGAGATCGCGCAGTACTTCCTGATCACCGCGGTGCAGGTGATGATCGTCGCCTTCGTGTTCCGTCCGATGGAGAGCCTCTGGCCGGTCGAGACCTGGAGCGACCGCCGCATCACCGCGATCGACCGCAGTTATACGTTGATCAAACTGTTCGGCGTGCTGCCGCTGTTCACCTATCTGGTGCTCTCGCCGCTGACCAGCCTGTTCGGCGGCGGGAATGGTGCTGCGGGCGTGTTCAGCGTGCAGGGCTGGGTGCCATGGTTCGGGCATCATCCGGTGCTGCTGTTCCTGGCGTACTACGCGATCTACGACTTCGTGTATTACGTGGTGCATCGTCTGCAGCATTCCATTCCCTGGTGGTGGGCGCTGCACAGCCTGCATCACAGCCAGCGCCGGCTCAGTTGCTGGTCGAACGATCGCGACCACTACCTGGACGATCTGCTGGAGGCGCTGATCGTCGCGGCGGTGTCGCTGCTGATCGGGGTGTCGCCGACCGATTATGCGCTGCTGGTGTTGTCCGGCGAACTGCTGCAGAACCTCGACCACGCCAACGTGCGGCTGCGCTTCGGTCCGGTACTGGAGAAGCTGCTGGTCGACCCGCTGTACCACCGGCTGCACCACATGCGGGTGGATACGGACCGGCCGCGGCTGCATGCCTGCAATTACGCCTTCATCTTTCCTCTCTGGGACATCCTGTTCGGCACCGCGCTGTTCGGCGAGCCCGCCCGTCCGACCGGCGTCGGCGACCCGATGGTCGATGCCGACAACGGGCGCGGCATCGTCGCGCAGCAGCTGCTGACGCTGAGGCGCTTCTGGGGCGCCTTCCGCTGCCGCGCCGGCTGGACGCCCGGCGATGTCGCCTTCAACGAAAACTACGTGCCGGTTCCGGTCGCCGATTTCGATCTGCGCCAGCTGGAGTCGAGCCAGATTCCGCTGGCGGCAACGCAGTCGCCCGTTTGCGGCGCCGAACCGACGCAATGAAGCATGGCCCTGAGCGTCGGTCCGAAGGGCCGGAGTCGAAGGACTCAGAGCCTGCCCCGGACTTGATCCGGGGCGGGCGGGCGGAACGTGTTGCGTCCCGCACCGAACCCGATGCGAATCAGGTGAACGCCGCGACCGGCGCGCAGCTGCAGAACACGTTCTTGTCGCCGTAGATGTTGTCGACGCGGGCCACCGGCGGCCAGTATTTCTGCAGTTTCAGGCTGGGCAGCGGGAACGCGGCCAGTTCGCGCGGATAGGCGTGGGTCCAGGCGCTGGCCATCACCATCGTGGCCGTGTGCGGGGCGTTTTTCAGCGGGTTGTCCTCGCGGTCGAGCTTGCCCTGCTCGACGGCGCGGATCTCGTCGCGGATCTGGATCATCGCGTCGATGAAGCGGTCCAGTTCGTGCAGCGATTCGCTTTCGGTCGGCTCGACCATCAGCGTGCCGGACACCGGGAAACTCAGCGTGGGCGCGTG
>JAGWMU010000102.1 GCA_028873095.1 Pseudomonadota bacterium
TGCCGAGGTGCGCGTGCCGCTGCTCGCCTGCGAGGTGTTCCTGGAGCCGCGCGACGACGTGGTGGTGCTGTTCCACGGCACCTACGGCTTCCAGGAAGTGGGCCAGCAGCGCATGGGCAAGGACGGCCCGCAGGTCAGCCTGCTGGCCAAGGACCTGCCCAGCTACGCCTACGTGCGCGACACCTGGCTCGACCATGGCGGCCTGCCGGACGTGCCGTGGCTGGCCGAACGCCGCCCCGTCGCGCAGGACGCCGGCCCGCGCCGCCTCGCCGGGGAGCGGCATCCATGAACGCCAAGGTCGATACCGCCGACGCCTGCGACCTGCGTTTCGGCCAGGTCGGCATCGCCTGCGTGCGGGTGCGCCGGGCCGATGCCGCCGCGCTCTGCGACGAACTGGAACGGCGCGTGCGCGCCGCGCCGCAGATGTTTTCCCGTGCGGCGGTGGTGCTGGATCTCAGTCACCTGCTCAGCCTGCCGGACGATGCCGTCGTCGAGGCGCTGCTCGAAGCGGTGCGCCGCGCCGGCATGCTGCCGGTCGGCCTGGCCTACGGCACCAGCGATACCGAAGCGCTGGCCCGGCGCATGGGCCTGCCGCTGATCGCCAAGTTCCGCGCCGCCTATGAACCGGCCGCGGCGGAACCGGCACGCCGCAGCGAACCGGCCGCGCGCGAGCAGCAGCGCGAACCGATCCTGTCCGCGCCGGCGCCGGGCAGCCGGCAAGGTACCCAGCATCACGCCGGCTCGGTGCGTTCCGGCCAGCAGATCTACGCCCGCGATCGCGACCTGATCGTCACCGGCGCCATCGCCAACGGCGCCGAAGTGATCGCCGACGGCAACATCCACGTCTACGGCGGCCTGCGCGGCCGCGCCATGGCCGGCGCCCAGGGCGACGAGACGGCGCGCATCTACGTGTCCGACTTCCGCGCCGAACTGGTGGCGATCGCCGGCCATTACCGGGTATTCGAACAGATTCCAGACGACCTCGAGGGCCAGTCCGTGCAATGCTGGCTCGAAGGCGAAAAGCTGTTGCTCGCGAAACTGTAACCACACCAACAACAAGAACCATCCGGAGATGAGCCCTTGACTGCTGAGATTATCGTCGTCACTTCCGGCAAAGGCGGTGTCGGCAAGACCACGACCAGCGCCTCGCTGGCCACCGGCCTGGCGATGGCCGGCAAGAAAGTCGCCGTGATCGACTTCGACGTCGGCCTGCGCAACCTCGATCTGATCATGGGCTGCGAACGGCGCGTGGTGTACGACTTCGTCAACGTCGTGCACGGCGAATCCACGCTCAAGCAGTCGCTGATCAGGGACAAGCGCCACGACAACCTTTACGTGCTGGCCGCCAGCCAGACCCGCGACAAGGACGCGCTGACCCAGGAGGGCGTCGAGAAGGTGCTCGACGGCCTGTCCGAGGACGGCTTCGACTACGTCGTGTGCGACTCGCCCGCCGGCATCGAGAAGGGCGCGCACCTGGCGATGTATTTCGCCGACCACGCGGTGGTGGTGGTCAATCCGGAAGTGTCCTCGGTGCGCGACTCCGACCGCATCCTCGGCCTGCTCGCCAGCAAGACGCGGCGTGCCGAACGCGGCGATGGCCCGGTCACCCAGCATCTGCTGCTGACCCGCTACAACCCGGCCCGCGTCGCCATCGGCGAAATGCTCAGCGTGAAGGATGTCGAGGAAATCCTCGGCATCGAGGTGGTCGGCGTGATCCCCGAGTCGGAGAACGTGCTGACCGCGTCCAACAACGGCATCCCGGTGATCGTCGATGCCGATTCACTGGCCGGCCAGGCCTACAGCGATACCGTGGCCCGCATCCTCGGCGAAGTGCGCCCGCTGCGCTTCATCGATGTGCCGAAGAAAGGCTTTCTCCAGCGCGTGTTCGGAGGTTGATCACGATGGGCATCCTTGATTTCCTGAAGCGCAAGCCGGAATCGACCGCCACCGTGGCGCGGGAGCGCCTGCGCATCATCGTGGCGCAGGAGCGTTCCACCCGCGGCGCGCCGGACTACCTGCCGATGATGCGCAACGAGCTGCTCGAAGTGATCAAGAAATACGTCCACGTCGATCTCGACGCGATCAACATCAATTTCGAACGCGACAGCGGCCACGAGATACTGGAGCTCTCGGTCACCCTGCCGGAAGGCAAGCCGGCCATCGGAAACCCGGCCAGGAACGAAGCCACGATCGGCTAGTCCGTCGCGCTCCGCGACCGGCTCCGCCATCCGCCTTTCGCCGGGCGTTCGATCGCCGCCCGGCGCCGTTCCATCACCTCACGACCGGCCTCGTCAGCGCACGCGAATGCCTTCCGAAACGGCCACTTCCCCCGAATCCGGCAAGCCGGCCAGCGACGTGGTGCGGGTGGGCCAGGTCGGCTTCGACGCGCCAACCGCCCTGCTCGCCCGTTTCGGCCTGCGCCTGCAGCGCGTCGCCGCGGGCGCACCGATCCCCGGCAGTTTCTGGGGCGACGCCGAAGCCGGCATCATCGGCGCCACCGTTTATGCGCGCGACGACACCCCGCTCCATTCGCTGCTGCACGAGGCCTGCCACCTGATCGTGCTGGCGCCCGAGCGCCGCGCCGCCGTGCACACCGATGCCACCGACTCGATCGAGGAGGAAGACGCCGCCTGCTATCTGCAGATCGTGCTGGCCGGCCAGTTGCCTGGCGTCGGCCGCGCACGCCTGATGGCGGACATGGACGCGTGGGGCTATACGTTCCGGCTCGGCTCGGCCCGCGCCTGGTTCGAGCAGGACGCCGACGACGCCCGGCGCTGGCTGCTCGATCGCCAACTGCTGGCCGCCGCCGGCGATGCGACGACGGCCGGCGGGATCCCGCAATCCTGACGGACCCGCACCCGGCATTCGCCCTGCACTGACGGGCGGCGGGAGCGCGGGCGCTGCATCCGCCACGGCGGCATCCCGGCGCCGGTTCCGGCCGCCATCCTTTCCGGGTTACGCTGTGCCATCACCCGACCGCGACGACACCGCCGATGCGTAACCCGAGGCTCGCCCCACGCTCCGCAGATCTTGCCATGCTGCTGGCGCTGGCATGCCTGCGGCTGCTGCTGCAGGTGCTGCTCGATCGCCACTACGGATTCCATCGCGATGAACTGGCGGTGCTCGCCGACGCCAGGCATCTGGCCTGGGGCTACGTCGCCTATCCGCCGCTGACGCCGTTCTTCGGCCGCATCGAACTGGTGCTGTTCGGCACCTCGCTGGCCGGCTTCCGCTTCTTCTCCGCGCTGGCGCAGTGCGTCGCCATGCTGCTGGCCGGGCTGATCGCGCGCGACATGGGCGGCCGTCGCGGCGCGCAGCTGGTCGCCGCAGTGGCGACGGCATGCATGCCGTTCTCGCTGCTGGTGGGCAGCGAGTTCATGTACGTCACCTTCGATTTTCTCTGGTGGGTGCTGCTGGCATGGCTCGTGGTGCGCCTGCTGAACAGCGGCAACCCGCGCTGGTGGCTGGCGATCGGCCTGGTCGTCGGGCTGGGCATGCTCACGCGCTACACCATGCTGTTCTGCGTTGCCGGGCTGGTCGCCGGGGTCCTGGCCACGACGCTGCGCCGGCAGCTCGCCAGTCCGTGGCTGTGGGGCGGGGTGGCGCTGTCGCTGCTGCTGTTCCTGCCGAACCTGCTATGGCAGATCCGGCACGATTTCGTGTATCTGGATTTCATCCGGCACATCCATGCGCGTGACGTCCGCATCGGCCGCGCCGACGGCTTCTTCAGCCAGCAGCTGTATGCCAATGCCAGCCTGTTCACGCTGCCGCTGTGGCTGGGCGGGCTGGGGTTCGTGATGTGGGCGAAGGACGCGGTCCGCTATCGCCTGCTGGCGTGGCTGTTCCTGGTCCCGCTGGCGCTGTTCGCGCTGGGCCAGGGCCGCGCCTACTACATGGCACCGGCGTACCCGATGCTGCTCGCTGCCGGTGCCGTCGCGGGCGAACGCTGGCTGGCCCGCCTGCGGCCAGGCGCCTCGCGGGGCCTGCGCATCGCCACCGGGATCCTGCTTGCGCTGGCCGCCACCAGCAGTGCGGCGGTCGCCCTGCCGCTGGCGCCGGTGAACTCCATCGGCTGGCGCATCAGCCGTGCGGTGCAGGGCGACTTCGCCGAACAGATCGGCTGGCGGCAACTGGTCGCCCAGGTCGCCGGCATCTACCGCGCGCTGCCGGCCGGCGAGCGTGCGCGGACGGGCGTGCTCGCCAACAACTACGGCGAGGCCGGCGCGATCGACCTGTACGGCCCCGCACTGGGCTTGCCGGCCGCGATCAGCGGCGTCAATTCCTGGTGGTATCGCGGCTACGGCAACCCGCCGCCGACGACGCTGATCGTGCTGGGCGCGGACCCGGACGCCATCCGCAAGGCGCCGGCGGACTGCACGCCGGCCGGCCGCGTCAGCAACCGCCAGGGCGTGGCGAACGAGGAAACCCGCGACCACCCGGAAATCTTCGTCTGCCGCCACCTGCGAATATCCTGGCGCAGCCTCTGGCCGAAATTGCGCAGCTACGGCTGAGGGAAGCCCCCCCACCTTTGCCACGGAAGGCAGCCATGCGCGAGGCGTCCGGCCGCGCCGGTTCAGTGCGGCTCGGCGATCTCCGCCTGCACGACCACGCCGGGATCCCGGTTGGCCATCGATCGCGTCAACGGCCGCCGCGTGACGGTGCCGTAGCGCCACCACGACAACGCGCCGACGGTCGTCAGCGCCGAGGCGCCCAGCGCCAGGTGCCCCATGCCGACCGAGAGCAGCGGCGACAGCACGCCGGCGACGACACTGCACAGCAGCAGGCTGGCGAAAGCCTGCACCGAGGAAATGCCGCCGCGCTGATGCGGGAAGCGATCCAGCAGCAACAGCGTCAAGGTCGGGAACGCCAGTTGCACCCCGACCGCCTGCAGGACCAGCGGCAGCATCGACCACGGCAGGCGCGGTTCGGGGAACAGCCGCGCCAGCAGCAGGTGCAGCGCGCAGGCCAGCAGCATCACGGCATATCCCAGGTTCACCGTGGTGCCCACGCCGGCCCGCCCGGCCATCCGTCCGGACAGCCATGCGCCGGCGACCAGGCCGGTCACCACCGGCACGAACAGCCATGGAAAGCCGGTCGCCGGCAGGTGCAGCAGCACGCGCACCAGGCGGGGCGCCGAGGCGATGTAAAGGAACAGCCCGGCGAAATTGACCGCGCTGGAAATCAGCAGCGGCCAGAACACGCGGTCGCGGGCGAACGACAGATAGCTCGCCACCAGCTGCGCTGGCGCGAACGACGTGCGCCGGTCCGCCGGATGGGTTTCTTCCAGCAACAGCAGCAGGGCCAGCGACAGCGCCGCGGTGAACCCCGTCAGTACCCAGAAGATGCCATGCCAGCCGCTCAGCGACAGCAGCAGCGCGCCGACCATCGGCGCGATCACCGGCGCCACCCCGAAGATCATCATCACCCGCGACATCAGCCGTTGCGCGGCGGCGCCATGCAGGCTGTCGCGGATCACCGCGCGCCCCACCACCAGCCCGGCGCCGGCGCACATGCCCTGCAGGCCGCGGCACGCCAGCAGCATGGCGAAAGAGGTCGACAGCGCCGCGCCCACCGAGGCGAGCGCATACAGCAGCATGCCGGTGACGATCACCGGCTTGCGCCCGACCGCGTCGGAGATCGCGCCGTGGAACAGGCTCATCGCCGCATAGGTGATCAGATACACGCTGATCAGCTGCTGCAGCGCGGTGGCATCCACGCCGAAACGCGCGCCGATCAGCGGAAACGACGGGAACACCGCATCGATCGAGAACGGGCCGATCATCGACAGCGCGGCCAGCAGCCAGGGCAGGCTGCGCCGCACGGTGCGATGGGTTGGGTTCATGGCGGCAACGGCCGTGCAGGCTGGGTCGCCGCGAGTATAGGGCAGCGCGGCAAGCTCGTGACGGCAGCGTCCGCTTGCTTGAAAGCCCCCTTGCCGTGCGAACGCGCCTTGCGGCTGACCTGAGGCCCGCCTTGCCGGAAGAGTCGCCAAACGTGCCACACCACACTAGGATAAACGCCCGGGAGATGGCATGCCTCCCGTTCCGAGGAAGCCTTCGGCGCACCCGGAACGAACCGCTTCTCGCCTGACGGCGTTGAAGTTGATGATGCCTGCACCACCGGCTTCCGGCGGCGCAGGCGCGCCTGCCACCCGGCAGCCGGACACTTCCCCTGATGGAGATGCGCTCGTGGGCTATACCGGATTCCTTGCCATCGGCGTCGGCGGCGCCCTGGGTTGCTGGCTGCGCTACGGACTGGGCGTGCTGCTCAATCCGCTGTTTCCCACCTTGCCGCTGGGCACGCTGGCGGCCAACCTCACCGGCGGCCTGCTGATGGGTTGCGTGATGGGCCTGTTCGATCACTTCCAGGCCTTGTCGCCGGAATTGCGACTGTTCGTGTTCACCGGTTTCCTGGGGGGGCTGACCACCTTCTCCACCTTCTCCGCCGAGTCCGCCACCTTGCTGCTGCGCCAGCAGTATCTTTGGTTCAGCGGCCATATCGCGGTGCATGTCGTCGGCTCGCTGGCGATGACCGTGCTGGGCATCGCCCTCACCCGCAGCCTGCTGCGCCATTGATTCCGGAGTCGGCCATGAACCAGGAAACCGTTCAACAGGGGGTCCATCTGCATTTCTACTGCCATGCGCGTGCCAGGCATGGCGGCATGCTGCTGTCCGAATGGCTGCTGGAACAGGCCAAGCGCCACGGCCTGAGCGGCGGCTCGGTATTCCGCGCGATCGCCGGCTTCGGCCGGCATGGGGTGCTGCACGAGGAGCAATTCTTCGAGCTCGCCGACGACCTGCCGGTGAAGGTCGAATTTCTGCTGCGCGAGGAACAGGTCGAATTTCTGCTGCAACTGGTTCGCGACGAAGGCGTCAAGGCGGTGTATGCGCGTTCCCCGGCAAGCTTTGCGCTGCTGGGCAAGGACTGATCGCCCGGGGCGAACCCGCACTCCCGAATCGATTCGGCTACCGGCGAGGCACGGCATGAAACTGGACAACCTGAGGGAACGCGCCAACGAGTTGCTCGAACACGCCGGCATCCATATCGACGGCAACGCCCCGAGCGACCTGCGCGTGCACGACCGGCGCTTTTATGCGCGGGTGCTGGCGCACGGCTCGCTGGGGCTGGGCGAGTCCTACATGGACGGCTGGTGGGATGCCGACGACCTCCCCGGCCTGTGCACGCGATTGCTGACTGCCGGCATCGACCAGGAGCTGAAAACCCTCGACACCCTGCTCGCCCACCTGAAGGCCCGCTTCATCAACCTGCAGCGCGGCGAACGCGCCTACGCGATCGGCAAGGTGCATTACGACCTCGGCAACGACCTGTTCCGGGCCATGCTGGGCAAGCGGCTGGTGTATTCCTGCGGCTACTGGGCGGCGGCCGACCGGCTCGACGATGCGCAGGCGGCCAAGCTCGACCTGGTCTGCCGCAAGCTGCGGCTGCAGCCGGGCCAGCGCGTGCTGGACATCGGTTGCGGCTGGGGCGAGGCGCTGAAGTACGCGGCGGAACACTACGGCGTCGAGGGCGTCGGCATCACCGTGTCGCGGCAGCAGGCCGACTATGCCCGCGAACTGTGCGCCGGGCTGCCGGTCGAGATCCGCCTCGAGGATTACCGCGAGATCGACGAATGCTTCGACGCGGTGTATTCGATCGGCATGTTCGAACACGTCGGCGGCAGGAACTACCGCAGCTACTTCGAAACCGTCAGGCGCTGCCTGAAGGACGACGGCCTGTCGCTGCTGCACAGCATCGGCAGCAACAGCGCGCCGGCCCAGACCGATCCGTGGATCGAGAAATACATCTTCCCGAATTCGGTGATTCCCGCCGCCAGCCAGGTGACCGGCGCACTGGAAGACCTGTTCGTGGTCGAGGACTGGCACAACTTCGGCGCCGACTACGACCGCACGCTGAGCGCCTGGCTCGCCAACGTCGAGGCCGCGTGGCCGACGCTGGACGCCGGCTACGACGAACGCTTCCGGCGCATGTGGCGCTATTACCTGGCCGGCTCCATCGGCGTGTTCCGCAGCCGGCGCGACCAGCTGTGGCAGCTGGTGCTGAGCCCGCGCGGCGTGGCCGGCGGCTATCGCGCGCCGCGCTGATCCGCCGGCACGGCGCTGAATACGTCCCGGCCGAACGCGCGCAGCTGCGGCGGACCGGCGTAACCGAGGTGCGGCAAGCCGAAGAAATCCTCGACCGTGCGCAGCAGGCTGTAATGGTTGTAGGGCGCGCGCGACACCGTGCCCGGCACGATGAAGGGCGACAGCAGCACCGCGCCGATCCGGCCGCCGCCCGGGCCTTGCAGCCCCGGCGCCGGCCCGCCGGGCAGGGGCTGCTCGCCGCAGCAGGCTTGCGCGTCGGTGCCTTCGTCGAAAGTGATCACCAGCAGGCCGTCCCGGCGGAACGCGGGCGAGGCGAGGATGCGCGGCACCCAGCGGCGCAGGAACGCATCGGCGGAAACCAGCCCGCCCGGCTCGCCATTCGCGCACGGCGCGTCGTGGCCGTCATGGCACAGGTTCGGCGTGATGAAGGCGAAGTTCGGCGTGCTGCCGGCATGCTGCAGGTCCTGCGCGAGGCGGTCGAGATTGACGACATGCCGCGCGCAGCGCGCCGGGTCGTCGATGATCGAATGGAAGTACACGAAGGGATCGTGCTTGTCGGCGTACTGGTCCTTCGCGCTGGCGTGGTTGGTGACGTCCTGGGCGCCGATGGCGACGTGCCCGCAGGTCGCGGCTTCGCGCGCCGGGTCCGCCCCCATGTCCTCCATGTAGCCCTTCCAGTCCAGCCCGGCGGACTCGAGCTGGTCGGCCAGCGTCCTGACGTCGGCCGGGTAGACGCAGCCCTCGCCCCGCACCTGCCCGTTCGCATCCAGCCCCGGCGCACGACGGCTGAACTCGCTGAACACCTTGCAATCTTCCTGCGTGGCCGGGTTCGGCGCCTGACCGCTGATCATCGCGATGTAGTTGTCGAGGCTGTAATGGCCGATCCCATAATATTGGGTCAACAGCACTCCCTGACGCGGCAGCTCCCGCGCCAGGTACGCCGCCGGCGAGTGCGGACCGAAGCTCGCGTGGAAGGGTTCGTTTTCCAGCACGATCAGGAATACGTGGCCGATCGGCGGAGCCGCGGCGGAGGCGGCGGTGCCGGTGCCCACTTGAGATTGCGCGCCGCCGGCCAACAGCGTGAGAAGACAGGCCAGCAGGGTGAATCGTTTCGGTGAGTTCATGGTTGAATCCTGGGACGTTGGTGAGGCCGCCGCTAGCTTAACATTGCGGCCCGGACCGGGCTCGATGCGCGATCAGCGTTCGAACTTCGTCGACAGGATGATCGACGAGGTGGTTCGCTCGACCCCCGCGATCGCGCCGATGCGGTCGATCACCTCATCCATTTCGGCGACGGTCGCCGTCGCGGCAATCGCGATCAAATCGACGTCGCCGCTGACCGAATGCAATACCCGCACCTGTTTGACCTTGAAGAGCGCCGCGATGACCGCGCGCGCTTCCTTCGGCCCGACCGCGATCATGACGTGCGCCCGCACGGCGCCCGCCGCATGTTCCGGTGCGATGCGCACCGTATAGCCCTGGATCACGCCTTGCCGCTCGAGCCGCTCGAGCCGGCTTTGCACGCTGGTCCGGGAACGCCCGACGGTGCGCGCCAGCTGCGCAATGCTCGCCCGGCCCTCGTCGCGCAGGATCGCCAACAGCTTCTCATCGACCGGATCGAGCATAGTGCGCATCCAGATAGTAATAACGCATAATCAACCCTGTAATTATATCTAATTTGCACCTACCATTCGACAGGCTGATGCCGAAAAATACCGGGCCACAGCGGAGAGGAATCATGAAAAAAGTCGTCATTGTCGGGGCGGGGAAAATCGGTTCGATGATCGCGGAGCTGTTGGCCGGCAGCGGAGACTATTCCGTGACGGTCGCGGACCGCTCGAAGATGCAATTGGATCGACTGGAGACCTCACGGCCGGTGAACAAGGTGGCCGTGGATATCGTCGACGGCACCGCTCTGCGGCGCCTTCTCGACGGCCAATTCGCCGTGCTGAGCGCGGCCCCCTATCACGCGACCCGCATGATCGCCGAAGCGGCCAAAGCGGCCGGCGCGAATTACCTGGATCTGACCGAGGACGTCGCCAGCACCCGCATCGTCAAACAGCTTGCGGCCGGCGCGCGCACCGCGTTCATTCCGCAATGCGGGCTGGCGCCCGGGTTCATCACGATCGTCGCGAGCGATCTCGCCTCGCGATTCGACGAGTTGCACGACGTTCGCATGCGTGTCGGCGCACTGCCGGAATTCCCGTCCAATGCGCTCAACTACAATCTGACGTGGAGCACCGACGGAGTAATCAACGAGTACTGCGAGCCCTGCGAGGCAATCGTCAACGGCCAGCTGCGCGAGACGCAGCCGCTCGAGGAGTGCGAGGAATTCTCGCTCGACGGCGTGCTGTACGAGGCGTTCAACACCTCCGGAGGCCTGGGCACCCTGTGCGAGACGCTCGCCGGCAAAGTGCGCAATCTCAACTATCGGACCATCCGGTACCCGGGTCACGCCGCGATCATGAAGGCGCTGCTGAACGATCTGCGCCTGCGCGACCGGCGCGAGCTGCTCAAGGACATC
>JAGWMU010000103.1 GCA_028873095.1 Pseudomonadota bacterium
AACATGCACAAGTCGGTGTGGGCAATGGTGTTGTTGTCGGTAACGCTGGTGCTGCTGGGTGGCGCGCTGGCGTTGCGCTGGCATGCGGCGCGGACACCGCCGATCTTCAAGGTGGAGCTGGACGGCGCGGCCACCAGCCCGGTGTCCGGCCGGTTGCTGCTGTTCGCCACGGCGGCGGGGGCCGCGCGCAGGGCCGCCGGCGGGGGCGTGGTCAACGAAGTGGATGCCGCCTCGCTGCATCCGCTGCGCACCGCGGTGGCCGCGCGCGAGGTGACCCGGCTGGCGCCGGGGCAACGGGTGACGATCGACACGGATGCTTTGGCGTTCCCGACAGGCTTCTCGAAACTGCCGCCGGGCGATTACCTGCTGCAGGCGGTGCTGGATGTCGATCACAGCTACAACTACACCGGACGCGGCGCCGGCGACCTGATCAGCCCGGTGATCGACGTGCGTCTGCCGGCGATCACCGCAACGACATTGCGATTGGTCGGGGTGCAGCCCGAGCCCGATCCATGGCAGCTGTCCGCGTACCCCGCCGCGCTGCAGGCCGCCGCACCCGATGCGCGTGCGCATACGCGGCGGATCGACATGGTGAGCCCGTCGTTGACGGCGTTCTGGGGGCGGCCGATCCACCTGCATGGCTGGGTGCTGCTGCCGCCCGGCTACGACGCCAGCCCCCGTGCGCGCTTTCCCACGGTTTATTACACGCATGGCTACGGCGGCAACGAGAACAGCCTGCTGGCCGATCTGGTCGGCGTATACCTGGCGATGCGCAAGGGCGAAATGCCGCCGATGATCTGGGTGTTCCTCGACGAGTCGGGGCCGACCGGTACCCACGAGTTCGCCGACTCGGTCAACAACGGTCCCTGGGGCACGGCGCTCACCGGGGAATTGATCCCGCAACTGGAGTCGCGTTACCGGATGGACGGGCGTGCTTCGGGGCGCCTGCTCACCGGGCATTCCTCCGGCGGCTGGGCGACGCTGTGGCTGCAGATCCGTTATCCGGAAATGTTCGGGGGGACCTGGTCGACATCGCCGGACCCGGTGGATTTCCACGATTTCTTCGGTGTCGACCTGTATGCGCCCAAGGCCAATGTCTACTTCAGGCCGGACGGCACGCGATGGCCGCTGCAGCGGGTCGATGGGCGCACGGAAGGCAGCATCGAGGATGATGCGAAGCTGGAGTTCGTGCTGGGCTCGTATGGCGGCCAGATGGCGTCTTTCGAATGGGTGTTTTCGCCCCGTGGGGCGGCCGGGCGGCCGGTCCCGCTGTTCGATCGGGATACCGGCGCGGTCGATCCCGCCGTCGCCGCCTACTGGCGCGCCCACTACGACATCGTCCACCGCCTGCAGACCCGCTGGCCGCAGTTGAAAGCCGAGCTGGACGGCAAGATCCACGTCATCGTCGGCACCGAGGACACTTACTTCCTGGATGGCGCGGTTCGCAGGCTGCAGGCGGCGATGGATGGCCTCGGCGCCAGATCCGACATCCGTTTCCTGCGCGGCAGGGCCCACATGGACCTGTACGCGCATGGCCAGGACCAGCAGGCCCTGCTCAAGCAGATCGCATGGTCGATGTATGCCGTGGCGCGGCCGGCCTCGCCACTGAAACCGCCGCGGCATTGAGATCGCGATGCGGCGCGGATGTTACGGGATCCGCAAACGGCGCATGCCGGCCGCGGACCACGGTCCGCGCCTGCCGGAGTCTCACTTGCGCGCGGCGCCGGCCAGCGCCGCCGCGCGGCGGGCAAGGCTCGGCGCGGGCCAGTACGCATCGCGGTCGTAGTATTCGGCGACCGAGGGGGTGTCCGCCGGGAGCGATACCCACGGTTGCCGGGTCGACGTGAAGATGTGGATGTCCGGCGGCAGCCGCTGCGGTTGCCGCAGCGTGCCCACGCGGACGAACGCGAACGCCTCGCCGGCACCGGCGTAATGGCTCCACAGCGCGACATGGCAGCGCGGACAGCGGGCGACCTGTTGTCCCTTGCCGCTGTTCGATGGCGTGTTCACCATGACCGGTTCGCCGCGCAGCAGTTGCAGGCGAGCCGTTTCGATCATGGCGTTCAGCGCGAACGCCGAGCCGGTCTCCCGCTGGCACCAGGTGCAGTGGCAGCAATGCACGAACAGCGGGGCGCTGGTCAGTCGATAGGCGACGTCGCCACAGGTGCAGGCACCATCGAAGGTGGGGTCGGTCATGCGGGCAGCCCACGGGGGAAGCGGCGTATCGTCACACTCGCCAACGCCGGCTTCAAGCCCCGGCGCCGCGTTTCAGATGCCGGTCATGCCCAGGATGTTGTAGCCCGCATCGACATGGGTGATTTCGCCGGTCACGCCCGACGCCAGGGCGGAGCAGAGGAACGCGCCGACGTTGCCGACCTCGTCGATGGTGACGCTGCGGCGCAGCGGCGCATGCTGGTCGACGTGGTCGAGCATCCGGCGGAAATTCGGGACGCCGGCGGCGGCCAGCGTCTTGATCGGTCCGGCCGAGATCGCGTTGACCCGGGTGCCCTCCGGCCCGAGGTTGTAGGCCAGGTAGCGCACGTTCGCCTCGAGGCTGGCCTTGGCCAGCCCCATCACGTTGTAGCCGTCCAGCGTGCGCTCGGCGCCGAGATAGGTCAGGGTGAGGATCGCGCCGTTGCGCCCCGCCATCAGCGGCCGCGCCGCCTTCGCCAGTGCCGCCAGGCTGTAGCTGGAGATGTCGTGCGCGATGGCGAAGTTCTCGCGCGTGAGGTGGTCGAGGAAGCCGTCCTGCAACGCCTCGCGCGGCGCGAAGCCCACCGAGTGCACGAGAATGTCGAAACCGTTCCAGTGGCGGCCAAGCTCCACGAACAACTGCGCGATCTGGGCGTCCTCGGCGACGTCGCAAGGCAGCACGATGTTCGTGCCGAAGGCGTTGGCCGCTTCCTCGACGCGATCTTTCAGGCGGTCGTTCTGGTAGGTGAACGCGAGTTGGGCGCCCTCGCGATGCATCGCGTTGGCGATGCCCCAGGCGATCGAGCGCTGGCTGGCGATGCCGACGATCAAGGCGCGCTTGCCATGCAGGAAGCCCATGCATCCTCCGCGGATTGGAAGCGCGCCGGGCAGGCGCAGCGAGGCGAGTCTAGCGTGGTGTTGCACGCTTGGCGACCCTTTCGGAGCCTCCCTGCCGGGTCAGGGCAAGGCGCGGAACGCACCGGCGCGGACGATCGATCGGAACGCACGGGTCGTCCGGCAGCGTGCCGGTCGAGCGGCGATCCGTATCGGGGGTGCCTTCAATGCGCACGCCGGGCCGCGTAACGGGCCAGTTCCGCGAGCAGGCACGCCCGGTCGCCGAACGGCGCGATCGCGGCCAGCGCGAGGTCGGTCAGTTCGGTCAGCCGGGCGCGCGAGGCGTCCATGCCGATGATCGAGGGGAAGGTGGGTTTGTCGGCGGCGGCGTCCTTGCCGGCGGTCTTGCCGATCACCGCCGATTCGCCTTCCACGTCGAGGATGTCGTCGCGCACCTGGAACGCCAGGCCCACCGCATCGGCATAGCGGTCCAGCACGTCGCGGGTGGCCGCATCGGCGCCGCTGGCCAGCGCCCCCAGCTGCACCGACGCGCGGATCAACGCGCCGGTCTTGCAGGCATGCATGTGTTCGAGTTCGCCCAGGCTCAGCGGGCGGCCGACGGCGGCCAGGTCCAGCGCCTGCCCGCCGGCCATGCCTTCGGCGCCGCAGGCACGGCTCAAGCAGCGCAGCATCGCGATGCCGGTGGCGGCATCGGCGCTGCGCCCGGTCTCGCCGGCCAGGATCTCGAAGGCCAGCGCCTGCAGCGCATCGCCGGCAAGGATCGCCATCGCCTCGCCGAACACGATGTGGCAGGTCGGCCGGCCGCGGCGCAGGGCATCGTCGTCCATCGCCGGCAGGTCGTCGTGCACCAGCGAATACGCGTGGATCAATTCCACCGCGCAGGCGGGCGCATCCAGCGGCCGACCGTCCTCGCCCAGCGCATGCGCCGTGGCGTAGACCAGCAGCGGGCGCAGCCGCTTGCCGCCGCCAAGCACGGCGTAGCGCATCGCGCGATGCAATTCGGTCGGCGGTTGCCCGACCGGCGGCAGGCTTCGGTCCAGTGCGTGTTCGGCACGCACGATCAGTGCTTGCAGGGCGGGTTCCGACTCAGAGTTCGGGTTCAAACGGTTCGGCACTGTCGGGGGCATCGGGATCAAGCAGCAGGCGCACGCGCAGTTCGGCTTGTTCCAGCGACTGCTGACAATGGCGATACAGGCCGATGCCGCGTTCGAAAGAGGCGAGCGATTCGTCCAGGCTCAGTTCGCCGCCTTCCATCCGCGCGACCAGCTGTTCCAGTTCGTCCAGCGAATGTTCGAAATCGGCCGGAGGCGGGGTCTTGACGGGTGCGGGAACGGTCTTGGCCATGGTCTGCAACGCTAGCGCAGCGGCGACGTGGAATCAATCCGCACGGGGGGCGCAGTGGATCTCGAACAGCGATCCTCCTGAGCGTCGTCCGAGCCGGCGCGTCAGGCGGGTCCCGACGCACCGGCTCGGATCAGGCGTTTGCGTGCCTGCGGCGGCGGGCATCAGCCGCCGTCGTCGCCTTCGTCGTGATCGTGGCCGTGGCCGTGGCCGTGGCGCCTGCCGCGGTCGCCGCGATCATCGTCGCGCCAATCGCGTCGATCGTGGCGCTCGTCGCGTCCGCGATATTCGCGCGGGGCTTCGCCGCCGTAGTGTTCGATCACGTAGCTCTGCTCGACATACGGCTGGTCGCTGCCCAGCTCGATGTCGACGCCGCCGGTGCGGACATAGGCCTGGAATTCCAGCGGCAGGCGGACGCCGGAACGCCAGTCGTTGCCGTCCAGCCAGAACCACAGGTGGGATTCCGGCGCGTAATAGATTTCGCCGCGGGGGTAGTAGGTGTAGCGATGCTTGGCCCGCCAGCCGTGTGCGGGGGCCCAGGGCGGCGGATCGGCCCAGGTGGCCGGCGCGGCGGCCAGGCAGATCGATGCCAGCAGGATGGCGGCCGGGAGTGTGCGTTTCATCGGATGCTCCAGCGGGGGTGGTGCGCTTCAGCGTAATCGCGCGCGGGGCATCGTGCACTGAACGGGTGCCGGTTTCGGCGTCGTCGTTCAGCCCGCGGGCAGCCAGCGGGGTCGCGCGGCCGCGTGCCGGAAGATCGCGATGCCGCGGGCGCTGATCCAGCGATCGGCGACGGCGACCAGCTCGTCGCCGGCATACAGCAGCGGGCAGGCGATGCGCTGCCAGGGCGGGATCAGCCCCTGCTGGAACAGGTCGCGCAAGGCGCGGGTGTGGGCGTCGCCGGCCGGCTTGATGCGCTCGCCGCCGCGGCGCAGGCGCACGTCCAGGGGTTCGGGCAGCCGTGCGTCGGCATCGGTCAGCGACAGCACGCCGCCGTCGGGCAGGGCCAGCGGCTCGCCGCGCCAGGCGGCATGCCAGTCCACCGCGACGGCGGGCCGGGGCGGCTGCGCCCACAGGCGACCCTTCCAGATGTGCAGCTCGACCCCGGGCCAGCGGATGCAGGGCGACTGGCCGGCGCGTGCGCCGCACTGGCGTTCGATCTGGCGGCGCTGCGCGGTGGTGGGCGCGGGCAGGCCGCGCGTGTGCAGCCAGTAGTCGAGCAGCGGCTCGCGCAGGGCCCGGTCCAGCGCCAGCCAGTCGGCGGCGCACAGGCTGCCGGTGGCCGGGTCGTGCCGGGTCGCGAACGCCTCCAGCCACCGCACCCGCAGCGCATCGGCGGCGGCCTGGCAGAGCGCGGCGCTGTGCAGGATCGAGTCCACCGCGTGCGGCCAGTGCCGCATCAGCCGCGGCAGGATCTCGTGGCGCAGCTGGTTGCGTGCCAGCCGGGTGTCGCCGTTGGACGGGTCGTCGATGCAGCTCAGCTGGTTGGTGTCGACATACTCGCGCAGTTGCCGGCGCGACAGCGCCAGCAGCGGTCGCCACAGCTGGCCAGGGCCGAGCGGGCGCAGCGCGCGCATGCCGCCCAGCCCTTGCGGGCCGGCGCCGCGCAACAGCTTCAGCAACACCGTCTCGACCTGGTCGTCGCGGTGATGGCCGAGCAGCAGCCATTCGCCTTCCTGGAGCTGCGCGGTCAGGGCGGCGTAGCGCGCGTGGCGTGCCGCCGCTTCCAGCCCGCCGCCGCTGCCGGTGTCGACCCGCACCGGCAACACCTCGCATGGCACCTCCAGCGCGGCGCAAAACCGCAGGCAGTGCCCGGCCCAGCGCGGGCTGTCCGGGTGCAGGCCGTGATCGACATGCAGCGCGCGCAGGCCGCCTGCGCACGCTGCCGGCAGCTGGGCCAGCGCATGCAGCAGCGCGGTGGAGTCCGGGCCGCCGCTGTAGGCCACGCACAGCGGCACCGGCGGCACGGTCGCCAGCGCACGCGCCAGGTGGGAGAGCAGCGGCTGGTTCACTGCTTGCGGGCGCGTGGCCGCACGTAGAGGTGCTTGCCGTTGCCGATGTGGCGCTCCTCGGTCTCGAACAGGCCAATGCCGTTGACCAGCCCGCTGAGCTTGGCGTAGCCGTAGTTGCGCGGATCGAAGTCGGGCGACTGCTTGTTGATGATGCTGCCGACCGCGCCCAGGCCGGCCCAGCCGGTGTCGTCCGAGGCGGCTTCGATCGCGTTGCGCAGCAGGTTGAGCAGATGCGCGTCGGCGCGCAGCTCCCTGGCCGAACGCTGTTTCGGCGCGGCCGCGGCCTCGGTTTCGCCCAGGCCGGCCAGCACTTCGGTGTAGATGAACTTGTCGCAGGCGGTGCGGAACGGTTCGGGGGTCTTCCTCTCGCCGAAGCCGTAGACGATGCGCCCCGATTCGCGGATGCGCGAGGCCAACCGGGTGAAATCGCTGTCGCTGGAGACGATGCAGAAGCCGTCGAAACGCTCGGTGTAGAGCAGGTCCATCGCGTCGATGATCATCGCCGAGTCGGTGGCGTTCTTGCCGACCGTGTAGCGGAACTGCTGGATCGGCTGGATCGAGTGGCGCAGCAGCACCTCCTTCCAGCCGTTGAGGTCGGGCTTGGTCCAGTCGCCGTAGATGCGCTTCACATGCGCGGTGCCGTACTTGGCGATCTCGGCCAGCAGACCTTCGACGATCGCCGGGCGGGCGTTGTCGGCGTCGATCAGTACGGCCAGTTTGTCGTGTGCCATGACGGCTTCCGGCAGCGTGGATGTGCCGACGATGGTAACGCCGCGGGACGGTTTTCTGTAGGGGCGCATCCTGTGCGCGATGCTCTTCGGCGGCACGACCCAAAGGCAATCGCGCACAAGGTGCGCTCCTACAGGGGAATCGCGCTTATTCCTGGTATGCGCCGTAGCCGCGCAGGCGCTTGTAGCGCTGTTCGAGCAGGTCGCCGAGCGGCATCGCTTCAAGCTCGTCGAGCTGGTTCAGCAGCACGGCCTTCAGGCGTATGGCCATCGAGCGGGGATTGCGGTGGGCGCCGCCCAGCGGTTCGCGCACCATCTTGTCGATCAGGCCCAGTTCCAGCAGGCGTGGCGCGGTCATACCCAGCGCCTCGGCGGCATCCTTGACCTTGTCTGGGCTCTTCCACAGGATCGAGGCGCAGCCTTCGGGGGTAATCACCGAGTAGGTCGAATATTGCAGCATAAGAGTGCGGTCGCCCACGCCGATCGCCAGCGCGCCGCCGGAACCGCCTTCGCCGATCACGGTGCAGATGATCGGTGTTTTCAGACGGGCCATTTCCATAAGGTTGCGGGCGATCGCCTCGCTCTGGCCGCGCTCTTCGGCGCCGATACCTGGGTAAGCACCCATGGTGTCGATGAACGTGAACAGCGGCAGTTTGAAGCGCTCCGCCATTTGCATCAGGCGCAGCGCCTTGCGGTAACCCTCGGGGCGTGGCATGCCGAAGTTGCGCTTCAGCTTCCCCTTGGTGTCCCGCGCCTTCTGGTGGCCGATGATCATCACCGGGCGGCCGTTGATACGGCCCAAGCCGCCCACGATAGCGGCGTCGTCCGCGTACATGCGGTCGCCGGCCAGCTCGTGGAATTCCTCGCAGATCACGCCGATGTAGTCGAGCGTGTACGGCCGCGCCGGGTGGCGCGACAGCTGGGTGGTTTGCCAGGAATTGAGGTTGCGGAAGATGTCGGCGGTCTTGATCTTCAGCTTTTCGCGCAGGCGGGCGACTTCGTCTTCGATGTTGAATGCCTGGCCGTCGCTGGCGTGGCGAAGCTCTTCGATCTTGGCTTCCAGTTCGGCAATCGGCTGTTCGAAATCGAGGAAGTTCGGATTCATTCGTGGCAATTCATGGCACAGAAGCGCCTCAGTATACCGTTCCCCGGAAAAAGGCGAGAACGCTGGCGTATGGCGGCATTCCGTGGCGGAAAGGCCGTGGCGGGACGGTTTCCGGGCCGCCGCCGGGTGCGCTATTGTCCACGCCTGTGAATCCCTGGATGCAGGATCCGAGCATGCCGATCAAACCGCCCATCGACAACGCCAAGCTCGACCGCATCGTGGCCGAGGCGCGGCGCAATGCCGAGCAGCGCGAACTGGGCTACCGCGAGCGGGCGCTGAAGATGTATCCGTGGGTCTGCGGCCGCTGCGCGCGCGAGTTCACCCGCGCGAACCTGCAGGAGCTGACCGTGCATCATCGCAATCACGACCACGACTTCAACCCGCCCGACGGCAGCAACTGGGAACTGCTGTGCGTGTACTGCCACGACAACGAGCACTCGCGCCATATCGACCACGTCCGCGGCGGGGTGATGGACGACCGGGAGGCGCCGGCCGCCACCGGCAACCCGTTCGCCGACCTGAAGGCGATGATGGAGCGCAGCCGCAAACCGTAGGAGCGCACCCTGTGCGCGAAGGCTCTTTGCCGCAGCCGTGACAAGAGCCTTCGCGCACAGGGTGCGCTCCTACGGTTGGTTTTGCTTGACGATGCGCAGGCGCGCGGCTTCGACGCCTGGCAGGGCGCGCACGGCGCGCAGCAGCTCGGGGATGGCGTCCACGCGCCAGTCCTCGCCCAGTTCGAGATCGGCCTGCGCGCTGCGGTTGTGATAACCGTGCAGCATCACCGTGGCGCGGCCGCCACGATAGCCGGCCAGCGCCTGCTGCAGTCGTTCGACGAAGCCGGGCTGGATGCCGTTCAATTTCAGCTGCAGCAGTCGCGCGTGCCGGCGGCAGGCATCGGCCAGCGTGCAGGCGCTGCGGGCGCGCAGCTGGAAGCCGCCGCCGGAAAAATCGTCGATGCGCAGCCCGCCGTCGACGATCAGCATCTCGTCGCGGGTGAGCATGGGCGCGATCTGCTGATACAGCTCGCCGAAGAAACTGACCTCGATGCTGCCGCTGCCGTCTTCCAGTCGCACGAAGGCTTCGCTGTCGCCGCGCTTGCGCACGGCGGCGACCATGCCGGCGACCGTCCACGGCGTGTCCGGGCCGCGGCGGAAGCGGTTGGTCTCGCCGTCGTCGTTCTTGCGCGGCTTCGGCGGTTGGTAGCGCTCGGCGATTTCGCCCAGCGGGCAGGTCGACAGCTGGGCCAGTTCGTCCTTCCACGGGTCGGTGGGATGGCCGGAGAGATAGTGCCCGAGGGTGTCGCGCTCGCCCTGCAGAAGCCGCTCCAGCGGCCACTCCGCGGCGACCGGCAGATCGAGCTTGAGGATCGGCGCGCCGGAACCCGGCATGGTGCCGCCCATGGCGGCGCCGAACATGTCGTTCTGGCCGGATTGCCGGTCGCGCAGATGCTGCTCGGCGGCCTTGATCGCATCGGGCAGCTGCAGCATCAGGCTGGCGCGATTCGGCGCCAGCCGGTCCAGCGCGCCGGACAGGACCAGCGCCTCCAGCACGCGGCGGTTCAACTTGCCCGGATCGACGCGGCGGCAGAAATCGGCCAGGTCGGTGTAGGGGCCACGGCTGCGTTCGGCGACGATCGCCTCGCATGCGCCCTGGCCGACGCCCTTGATCGCGCCAAGCCCGTACTGGATGGTGTGAGCGCCCGGGCGCGAGGCATCGGGCAGGCCGCCCGGCTCCACGGCGACGAACATGTAGACCGAGGCGTTGACATCCGGCGGCTGCACCGCGATGTCCAGCGCGCGCGCTTCGTTGAGGAAGGTCACCACCTTGTCGGTGTTGTCCATGTCCGCGGAGATCGTCGCGGCCATGAACTCGGCCGGGTAGTGCGCCTTCAGCCACGCGGTCTGGTAGCTGACCAGCGCGTAGGCGGCGGCGTGCGACTTGTTGAAGCCGTAGCCGGCGAACTTCTCCATCAGGTCGAAGATGGTGTCGGCCTTGTCGCCGCCGAGCCCGTTGTCGGCGGCGCCCACGCGGAACTTGGCGCGCTCCTCGGCCATCTTCCCGGCGTCTTTCTTGCCCATCGCGCGGCGCAGCAGGTCGGCGCCGCCGAGCGAATAGCCGCCCACGATCTGCGCCATCTGCATCACCTGCTCCTGGTAGACCATGATGCCGTAGGTCTCTTTCAGGATCGGCTCGACGCGCGGGTCGGGGTATTCCACGTCCTCGCGGCCGTGCTTGCGCGCGATGAAGCTGGGGATCAGGTCCATCGGGCCGGGGCGGTACAGCGCCACCAGCGCGATGATGTCCTCGAAGCGGTCGGGCCGGGCGTCCTTGAGCATGCGCTGCATGCCGGAGGATTCGAGCTGGAACAC